>NZ_JAQNCQ010000013.1:0-11700 GCF_028368005.1 Geitlerinema sp. CS-897
GATACGCAGAAAATCTTGGTAGAATGTCGGTAGCATTTTTTTGTTGGGGTGGCCGCAAACGCCACCCTCTTTTTTGGGACTCCTCTATTCTCTCAAACAATTGTCCCGTCTGGCTTCCGTCTACCTTGTCACCCTCTCAGGAGTTGGCCACGTTGCGACTGCGAAATATGGTGGAAGTACTGCACCATTGGAACGCCTACGTTCCCAATCCAGCGTATTTGACTCAACGGGGGGCAACTTTTCTGTTCGATCGCCACGGAACTCTACACTACGAACATCGCGATCGCGCCATTTTGGGATTTGCCGAAAACCCCAGCAATCCCCTTTCGTTTTTGTCGGAATATCGCGACGCAGAGAAACCCGCGACACAGCCAGAAACCGCAAAAAATCCATAAAAAAAGCGATCGCCTCGAGTCCGAAACTTAAGGCGATCGCATTGACGAGATAGAGGGATTTCAATCGTAAACTGAAATCCCCTCGACCCAACCCTACTTGACGGACACTTTCGCGCCAGCGTCTTCGAGTTGTTTCTTGGCATCTTCGGCAGCGTCTTTTGCCACAGCTTCTTTGATGGCTTTGGGAGCGCTTTCGACCATTTCTTTGGCTTCTTTGAGACCCAAGCCGGTCAAGCTGCGAACCACTTTGAGAACCGCAATTTTCTTGTCGCTGGGGACTTCTTCCAAGACCACGTCGAATTCGGTCTTTTCTTCGACTTCTTCAGCCGCAGCAGCACCGCCACCCGCCATCATACCGGGAGCCATCATCATCATGCCGCCGCCAGCGGAAGCGGAAGCGTCCACGCCGAAGGCTTCTTCGATTTGTTTGACTAATTCGGAAGCTTCCAGCAGAGACAGAGTTTTGAGCTGTTCTAAGATTTGTTCGGTTTTTTCGGACATTGTAGAGAACTCCTTGTGTGTTGACAAAAAATCCAGAGTTGAGAAAAAATCGGCATACGATCGAGCTTATTGCTCTTCTTTTTCGGATACCGCTTTGACGGCGCGAACCAAAGAAGACGGCACTTCTTTGATACCCACAGCCAGTTTTGTCGGAACGGCGTTGAGGCCGACTGCCAGTTTCGTCGGAATCGAATTGATGGCACCGGCAATGCGGGCGATCAGTTCTTCCTTCGTCGGCAGTTCGGTCAAGGCTTTAACCTGGTCTGCTTCCAGTTTTTGCCCTTCCATGACACCACCGCGAAGCTCGGTTTTTTTGGTGTCTTTTTGGAAGGCTTGGTAGGCTTTAATCGCGCTACCGAGATCGTCTTGAACGAATAGGAATGCCGAAGATCCTTTCAAAAAGGCGGTCATCGGTTCCCAGGTTTCGTCACCCTCAATGGCAATTCGCATCAGGGTGTTTTTCGTCACCTTACAGGTTGCGTTGGCTTCGCGCAGGCGTCCCCGCAAGTCAGTAATTTCGGCGACTGACAGCCCTTGATAATCGATGACGACGGCTAACTGAGTGTCTTTCAGTTGTTCCTTAAGTTCGGCAACGATTTCTTTTTTGTTTTCTAATGTTCTGCCCAAACGGATTCACCTCCTTTACGGCTGGGCTATACCTTGGGAGACACGCTCGAACCAGTTCTATATACTCCAGAACTCCGCTCTCCCATCCCTCGAGCGAACAGGTCACGAGTGCCGAAACACTCTTCACTCTGCCCTCTTCACTCTTCACTGTCTTCTCCCCCCCTCCCCCCTCGAGCGAACAGGGTCTGAGTTCTGAAACACTCTGCCCTCTTCACTCTTCCCTGCAAAAAATTCCCCCGACGGACTGCCGGGGGAAAGCGTGATTTTGGGGGCGATCGCGTTTTTTCGATCTTCCAAAATCGGAATGCTTCTCACCTCGGCAGGACGTTACGCTTTCCAGCAGCCTACTGTCTTTGGCGTGAGGGGGTATTCAGTTTTAGGTCTGTTTCATTGACAAACTGAATGTTTTGTGCTAGGGAATTCTGTCTTTTTACGCAGCCGCTTCGGCCAGTTTCAGGTCTCGCAGAGCGGTCACGTCCACTTCGATCGACGGTCCCATGGTCGAAGAAACGTAAACCGTGCGCCAGTAACGACCTTTCGCCCCCGAAGGACGGTTGCGATCGATACATTCTTGCAGGGCTTTCAAGTTCGTCAGTAAATCTTCCACGGAGAAGTCGGCTTTCCCAAACATCACGTGAACGATTCCAGTGCGATCGGCCCGGAATTCCAGTTTACCAGCTTTGAACTCAGAAATGGCCTGTTCGAGATCGAACGTGACGGTTCCCCCTTTGGGCGAGGGCATCATTCCTTTGGGACCCAGCAAGCGACCGAGTTTCGCCACCTGGGGCATCATGTCCGGCGTAGCGATAACTAAGTCGAAGTCGAGGCGACCTTGCTGGATTTCTTGAATCAATTCTTCGGAACCGACGACGTCAGCACCGGCATCGGAGGCTTCTTGTACCTTCTCGCCTCGGGCGATGACAGCAACTCGCACTTCCTGTCCGGTTCCCTTGGGTAGCGCTACAGTAGTCCGCAGTTGTTGGTCGGTGTATTTCGGATCGATCCCGAGCCGAATGTGGGCTTCGGCCGATTCGGGAAACTTCGCCGTCGCCGTCTCTTTGAGGAGTTGGAGGGCTTCGGTCGGTTCGTAGGGACGATCTTCAACTTTCTGTTGAAGTTCTTGTAATCGACGAGAAATTTTCTTTGGCATTCGCTTGTGTGGGGTCGCTAACGAAGTATTTGACCTCTCCCCCATTCAATAGTTCGACAAACAATTGAAGTGTCGTACGAGATCTCTCAGGCAATTGTGAAGACGCGAGATTAGTCTTCAACTTTTACGCCCATGTTGCGGGCGGTTCCTTCGATGATGTTCATGGCCGCCTCGATGTCGTTGGCATTGAGGTCGGGCATTTTCGTCTCGGCAATTTCTTTCAACTGCGCCCGCGAAATCGAACCGACTTTGGTGCGGTTGGGTTCTCCCGAACCTTTCTCGATACCGGCCGCTTTCTTAATCAAAACTGAAGCGGGGGGCGTTTTGAGAACGAAGGTGAAACTCCGATCTTCGTAAACCGAGATTTCGACGGGGACGATGGTTCCGGTTTGGTCGGCAGTTTTGGCGTTGTACTCTTTGCAAAACTGCATGATGTTCACGCCGTGCTGACCCAAAGCCGGACCGATGGGCGGTGCGGGGTTCGCTTTACCCGCCGGAATCGCGAGTTTGATAAGCGCGACTACTTTTTTAGGCATTCGTTAACTCTGTTTTTCGACTTGATTGAACTCTAGTTCGACAGGCGTGTCCCGTCCGAAAATCGATAGCAGTGCTTTAAGCTTGCTCCGTTCGGGACTCACTTCAATGACTTCGCCTTCAAAGTCTTTGAACGGCCCCGAGAGTACGACGATCTTGTCGCCCGTCTCCATATCGACTTTGACGACCGGTTCTTGCTCTCCGGTTTGCTTGAAGATGCGTTCGACTTCAGATGGACTCAGTGGCATCGGTTTGACGTGACCGCGGCCGCGTCCGTAGCGGCGCCGTTGCTCTGCCCCGACAAAGTTAATCACATTGGGGGTATTTTTGACAACCTGCCAGACGTCGTCGTCGAGGATCATCTGAATCAGCACGTAGCCGGGAAAGACTTTTTCCTCGATGTTTTGACGAGAGCCGTCTTTGCGGATTTTGACGGCCGGCGTTTGGGGAATCGCGATCTGCAAAATGCGATCGGCAACGTCAAGGGTTTCCTTGCGCTGTTCGATGTTGGCTTTGACCCGCTTTTCGCAGCCAGATGCCACCTGCACGGCATACCAACGCGCTCGCGCCGGTTTCCGTGGAGCCTCTTCTACGTCCTCTGAATCGGTGTCGTCCCAACGTTCGTCGGGTTCGTATGGTTCGTTCGATGAAAAAGTCATCCGAATATTTGCTTTGCAGCCCAACCGAACAAGTTATCGACCAAATAAATGGCCGTCGCCAGCAGCGTTACCATCAGCAACACGGCGGCTGACTCGCTGATGACTTGTTGTCTCGACGGCCAAACGACCTTAGCGAGTTCTTCTTTGGTTTCTTGGAGAAACTTTAGGGGATCGAACCCTTTGCTCGTCTCTTGGGCGTTGGCTCCGTTTTTCTTCGCCACGACGATTCACCTCTGTTGACGGATTGCGTCTCGATCGATTCGAGTGCCGACGAATCGATTGTGTTGCCCGATGGTTGGCAAGACCGTTTTGTCTGTGGCCTCGATCCGCCTATCAGACAAACTCACCCGAAAGCTATCTTGTTTTTCCGACCGTTCGATCGGCAACTGAGTAGCTTTCGGGTAGAGCGTCTCTCAAAGAAATTAGGTGGTTCAACGCGCCCTGGAGGACTCGAACCCCCGACATCGGGTTTTGGAGACCCGCGTTCTACCAACTGAACTAAGAGCGCATCCCGTCTCGTTCAGACGTCGAACCCCTTCTTAAAGAGTGTACCACACGGCTACCGTACTCGAGCAAGTTATTTTTTAGATTTCTTTTTGGTTTTGGTTTTGGTTTTGAGAGCTTTTTCGATGGGGCGATCGAAACGCTGTTTGAGTCGGGTTGCTTTACCGACGCGATCGCGCAGGTAGTAGAGTTTGGCACGGCGGACTTTACCGCGACGGAGTACTTCGATGTAGCTGATTCTCGGGGAGTGCGGCAGGAACACCCGCTCGACACCCACGCCTTGGAAAATTCGGCGGACGGTAATGCTTTGGTTGATACCGCCGTTTTTCATGGCGATGATGGTTCCCTCGTAAGGCTGAACCCGCTCTTTTCCACCTTCTTGGATGACTACGCCGACCCGGACGGTATCGCCGACGTAAATGGTTGGGATATCGGACTTAATATATTCCGATTCGATCGATCGGATGAGTTCTTGACCCTTCATAGCTGCCTCGATACGTTGCAGCCTTCTATCGTAGATCGGACTTCCCCGTCAAGTCAATTTTTGGGGAACGGGGAAGCAAGGGAGAGGGGGAGCTTCTTCAGGGAAGAGGGAAGAGGGAAGAGTGGGGAGTTCTCCTCATCCCCTCATCCCCTCACTGGTGACTGGTGACTGGTGACTGGTGACTGGTGACTGTCTTCATCGCGCTCTGGCGACGATCGCTCGGTGTCGGGGATCGCTGGGGGCGGTTTCGAGATGCTCGAAGCCTAGCTTTTGTAGGGTGGCTTCGACGTCGAAGGTGTAGTATTCGTCGCTCCAGGGTTCGGTACTCTTCATTAAGACGAATAACGCCGGAGGTAGGTTCTGAATCACTTTGGATTTTGGGTTGTTGTCCGCGATCGCGATAATTCCGCCGGGACGCAGGATGCGACGCGCTTCTTTGAAAATGGCTTCTGTGGCAGCGTTGGGGAGTTCGTGCAAAATAAATTGCAGTGTTACGAGATCGAAACTGTTGTCGGGAAATTCGGTGGCTTCGGCTAATCCGTGAACCCAGCGATCGATCTCGTTGTCGCTATCGAGATGTTGCGCCACCGCTAGCATTTGCGGCGATAAGTCCAAACCGATGATGTTCGCGGGTTCGCTTTGACGCGATCGCAGGTAACGATGCAGCGATCGCGTGGACATTCCAATCGAACATCCCACGTCTAATACGTCGCGAACGGGATAGCAAAGGTGTTTGTCTACAATGTCGTAGAAACTCGTCCGCAGGCGATCGTAAGCTACGTCAGGGGACAGGTTCTCTTTTGGCGTCACGCGCAACGCCATCGCGTAAGTGGCGGGTTCGGCTTCAAAGGCTGCCAACCAACAGAGGTTTCCCTCGTCGTAGGCGTGAAACGGAACGTTGTAATAGTCGGGATAGGTAACGTTGGGATTCGTCAGGCGATCGGCTAATGCTTTCACGTCGGAGGTGTCTAACGCGGCTACGCGATCGCGCCAGGGGATACCGTTACGTTCGGCCGTGCGAATCATAACCCGCCGCGCCTGCTGTTTCATGGCACGATACAGAAACGGCGTTTGAATCAGTTGGTTGACTAGGCGAGAGAGCCAGTCGTCTCCAGCCCATGCGGGTTTGTTCAAGGTTTGGCTTGTCATCGTATGGTTGTTTTATATCGCTAGAGCGATTTTATCGGATTTCTTCTCAATATCTCGAAGATACGGTGTTAGAGAGCAGTTCGACAGACAGGCAACTGGCCGCGAACCCGCGATCGTCTAAAATTGCAAGGATATACGAAACCTTAGAAACGTCGATCGAATTGAACTAAAAATGAATCAAGCGACCCCAGCCAAGCCTCTCGATGCGATGGCGTTCTTCGAGCAGAGTGCGGGAACTTGGCATTCTCAGCGAACCACCCACCACCTCCCCTTCCGTCGCGCCGAGTTAGGCGGATCGGAGATTTACGTCGAAACCCTCACCGCCGACGATCCCCGCGTTGTAGAAATCTGCCAAATGCACGATATCGATCCCGCCGATGCTTCTGGTGGGGCGTTCGTGCGCTGGAACGGTTCGATGCAGTGGGATCGCGAGAACGACGAAAACCACGCCGGATCGACGGTATTCGCGATCGTTCCCGACTCCAACGATCCCCGCCAAGGGAAAATGTTGCGCGAACGGGGCTATGCTGAAGTGGTTCCCGTCGCCGGACGCTACGAACTCGACGACGACGGCGGCATGATTTTGATTACGGAATACGAAACCATGAGTTCGATCGAGCGGTTTTGGTTCCCCAGTCCCGGCGTGCGGATGCGAACCAGTACGGTAAAACGGTTTGGTGGGTTTAGTACCGCGACGTTCTGCACCGAAAGCCGCCTCGAAGACGACACGGACAATTTAGATACGAATCCCGATGCCAGTTCTGAAGCCAGTCAGCCGTTTTATTCGGTTTTGGGATGGTAAGCTTTAACACGAAATAGAAAGCGATCGCAAAAATGTAAACAAAGTTTACGTTTTTTGTTAAAAATTGTTGCTGGCATTCATAAAAATGAGACTGGGAGAAACCCGATCCCCTACTCTAAAAGTTGGCTAGTCCATGGTTGAATAGCAAATCGTTTAAGCGTAGGGAGATATTAACGTGGCACTTCCCTTACTCAATTACACGCCGAAAAGCCAAAACGTGCGTGTAGCCGGATATGAAGTTCCCGGTGAGGAGCAGCCCTACATCTTCGATACCGAAAACCTGCCTTCGGGCGGTGGCATGGAAGAAGTGATCTGGGCTGCTTATCGCCAAATTTATAGCGAACACCAAATTCTCAAAAGCAACCGTCAATCGGTTTTAGAGTCTCAACTCAAAGACGGTCGCATTACGGTGCGCCAGTTTATTCGCGGCTTGTTGTTGTCCGATCCGTTCCGTCGTCGGAACTTCGACGCCAACAGCAACTATCGCTTCGCGGAGTTGTGCGTGCAGCGCGTTCTCGGACGCGACGTGTACAGCGAACGCGAGAAAATCGCCTGGTCGATCGTCATCGTCAACGAAGGCGTTCAGGGCTTCGTCGATAAACTGCTCGGCAGCGACGAATACCTCGAAAACTTCGGCGACACCATCGTTCCGTTCCAACGTCGGCGCAACCTGCCGCAACGGGAACGGGGCGAAACGCCGTTCAACTTGAAAACGCCCCGTTACGGCGCGTACCACCGCGATTTGTTGGGCTTCCCTCAAATCGTCTGGCAAAACGCGATTCGTCGCTTCCGTCCTCAAGAAAAGCAACCCGTCGAGGGCAATCCCGAACGGTTCTTGGGTATGGCGCGTTCGATGGCACCGCAGCAAAACCCCGTTCCTCGGGTGTCGCTGCAAACTCTCAACTATCTGTCTGCCGTACCTCGTCGCTAAGCGAGGGTTGGGCGGCCAGTTTGGTTGTATTTCACTAAACCAAAGAATTGGGGCGAGTGCGTCCGCGTTCCGATCGCTTCGGCGATCGAGGCGTGGAAGGGGTCGCCCCAATTTTTCAAGGAGACAAGGAAGAAACTGTTACCTGTTCGCTGTCTTCATACGGAATCCGCACACCATAGCCCCTTTTAACGCGATCTCCCAAAATCGATTTAAGTCCCGGCGTACAGGGAATTTACGACGGAGGCCGAAAAACAGGTTTTTCAAAACTGGATTCCGTATCACTGGTGACTGGTGACTGGTGACTGGTGACTGAAAAGCAACCAGTGGGTATAGCTGTAGGAGTGAGGTGGGGAGAGGTTGCCGTCGGGATAGGAAGTGAGAGTCTCGTTGAGAATTTCGATAAGGTGCGATCGCGCGCTGGGGTGGGGAAGGTCTAACTCGTAAGCTAAGCTCCAACTGAGGCGATAGGGGGTTTGCAGTTGTGTGAGTTCGTAGCGCACGTCGCGATATTGCCGCTGCCATCGGGTTTTGTGTGTATCTATCCACCAGCGATCGCTAAATTGGGGCGAGATAATCGGTTCTTCAACCCATTTACTCCAGCGTTCGACTCGTCCGGCATCGTCTCCGACAGGCCAAACCCCTAACGCCGATTCTCGCCACTTCAGCTCGAGACTGTCGCCGTGGCGTCGTTTGATGTTGATGGCTTCGCTTTCGGGAACCATTAAGTAAACGTCGGTTCGGGAATCTCCACAGGAGAGCCAGTTGCCGGGACAGTCTTTGAAAAACCACCGTTTGACGGATTGGGGCAGTTCTCCATCGAGAAACCAACGAACTTCTTGTGTGATGAGGGGAGCGGACATGGCAGCGCGATCTATAATACCGTTCGTTTTCTCTATATCGATCGTTGCAGGGGCGATCGCTCCTTGTCTTCCGTCCTGAGATAGAAAAACGCCCCATGCTCCCCGAGAAAGCGATAAAAACCCTCTGTTTTGAGGAGGCGATCGAAGTTGACGCCAAGGCGATCGAGGTTTTATGCTCGAAAGGTTGACGAGTCGTTCGTCCAAACTTCACCAAGGCGCGATCGCAGTTCGCTGCGTTTTCTAGAATGCGTTCTCTCTTCACCGCGAGGGGAGGGCGATTGTGTTTTTTTAAGACGTTTTCTCGCAGAAGTTGGTCGGACAACAACTGTTCTATCCTCGATCGCTATCCTATCCGAAACGCTCTCATGAAACTGGTTTGCACCCAAGGGGATTTTAACGCCCATTTGTCTCTGGCCACCCACGCCGTCCCCTCTCGTCCCACTCACCCGGTTTTAGCCAACGTGCGCCTGACGGCGGACGCGGACAACCAACGCCTACAACTGACTGCCTTCGATTTAAGCTTGGGCATTCGCGTCAGTCTACCCGCCCAAATCGAAGAAGGGGGCGAAATCGCACTTCCGGCAAAACTCCTCAACGATATCGTATCGCGTCTTCCTGACGGTGAAATCACCCTGGAAAACGAATCCGATACGACGCAAACGACCCTCACATCTGCTTCAGGACATTACCAAGTTCAGGGGATGAGTTCGGAAGAATTTCCCGAACTTCCTGCGATCGAAAATGGCAAAGTCGTGCGACTCAGTACCGAAGCCCTCATCGAAGGCTTGCGGGGAACCCTCTTCGCCACCAGTTCCGACGAAACCAAGCAAGTCCTAACGGGGGTTCACCTCATGATGAAGGCGGACGGGTTAGAATTCGCCGCCACGGACGGCCACCGTCTCGCTGTAGTCGAAGCAGTGAATTTAGAAGACGAAGATACACCCAACCCGGAAGTCGAAGAAGAAGCCTTTGAGGTGACGGTTCCAGCCCAGGCGTTGCGGGAATTAGAGCGGATTATCGGCAAACGCACCGGAACTGACCTTATCGCGTTACATTTCGATGAGGGTCAAGCGGTATTCGAGATTGAAGACCGACGGTTGACGAGTCGGACGTTAGAAGGATCGTATCCGGCGTACCGTCAGTTAATTCCCCGTCAGTTCGAGAACCAGGTCAACGTGGAACGACGCCAACTGTTAGGGGCGTTAGAGCGTATCGCCGTGATTGCCGATCGCAAAAATAATATCGTGAAGTTTAGCTTTGATGCCGAGGCGCAACAGTTGACGTTGAGCGTGGACGCCGCCGATGTGGGAAGTGCCAACGAAAAGCTGACCGTGCAGGTATCCGGCGACAGTATCGAAATTGCGTTTAACGTGAAGTACGTGATGGAGTCGCTGCGAAACCTTCAATCGACGGAGATTCAGATGCAACTCAACACCCCCGTTTCTCCGGTGATTTTAACGCCGCTGGGTGGAACGAAGATGACGCATTTAGTGATGCCGGTGCAAATTCGCGATTGATGTCGGCATCAAAAAGGGACGCGTTCGCGCGTCCCTGTTTTTGTATCCCAAGTTTTTCGAGTGGTGTCGTGCGTTGGCGGCTGCGTTAACGCAGTTTGGTTAACGGGAACACACGAGCTGTTCGCTTTCTTGCTCGAGAATTTCGAGCAGTTGTTGGTTGCCCTGTGCTTTGGCTGCGGCGATGCGTTCGGACAGTCGTTGGCACAGGTTGTCCCGGTGAATGCGGGCAACTTCGCTCAGGCTAATTTCCGTTGCGGTCGTCGGCGTTGCGGCGACTGGGCGGCCGTCGGCGGTTTCGATACGCCCGGTTTCCGTCGTCCGGTAGGGGACGCCGCGATATTTAAACTCTGCAACTGGTTGCAGAACTGTCATATGGCGCGGATAGGTCACGTGATAGGATTGTCCGCGATAAGTGGCTAGAATTTCGCTTTCGGTCATTTCTAGCGTTGGGGGGTTGGAGTCGTAGCGGACACCGCGATAACAGAGTTTCATATTTTTCGAGTTCCTGAGTCCGAGACAACAAAGATGTTTGCTTAGCGGTCGAGACTTCGTTGCTGAAATCTGGACTTTTATGCTATTAACAGAGTTTATTCTGTATCTATTTTTACATTTTTGAGTTAGGTATGTCAACATAAGTCGATATAAATCTTTGCAATTCCGACCGGCGATCGCGATTCTTCTATCCAGCGTGTACACTAGAGTTTTAGCGTTTGGTGACACAATACAGCGAAAGTGTGAATGAGGCTCGCACCCCGCCCCGATTCTGAAAGAACGTCTCGAACTCTCCCCCATCGAGAAAAACTCGGCGCGATCGCGCCCAAATCCCGATTGTATTATTTACGACAGCGACGGCGACGACAAAAACAGGTCGTCCGACTCTTGCTCGAGCGAACGTTACTCGTTACGCTCGTCGCAGTACCGATCGCAACGATCCTGTTTCCGGGGTTGCGGTGGTTGCTCCTGCGCGAATTCGACGGAGTCGTGGGGTTGATGTCGCGAGAAGTCAATTACGTCGTGCATCTGATGAAACTCGATCGCAAAACGCGATCGCGATCGAATGCCTTCGTCGAAACTGCCTCTCGAGATTTATCACCCGAACTGCGCGCTCTCCTCGACACGATCGCCTTTGCAGAAGGGACTCACGACGCCCTAGGCTACCAAACTATTTTTACGTTCGACGAATTTTCTAACTTTAACGACCATCCTCGGCGAGTACGTTGTGCGAAATATTACGGACAACATCTGTGTTCCGACGCAGCCGGACGCTACCAAATGCTCAGTTCTACGTACGATTCGGTGGTTGAAGCCACGGGACTAAGTGACTTTTCTCCCATTTCTCAAGACCTAGCGGCCGTCGAACTCATCCGCCGTCGCGGAGGGTTAGAAAAGATAGAAAACGGTGATTTCTACGGCGCAATGCGGGCGATAAAAACGGAGTGGGCGAGTTTGCCCGGTTCGGGTCACGGACAGCCCGAGGTCTCGTTGGAGGAGTTAAAACAGGTTTACCAACGACGGTTGAAGCATTACCGAAACGGGAGTTGAGGAGCAAGGGAGAGGGGGAGAGAGGGAGAGAGGGAGAGAGGGAGA
>NZ_JAQNCQ010000255.1:0-15321 GCF_028368005.1 Geitlerinema sp. CS-897
CTGGTGACTGGTGACTGGTGACTGGTGACTGGTGACTGGTGACTGGTGACTGGTGACTGAAACACTGTTCACTGTTCACTGTTCACTGTTCTCACCCCATCATCTGTTTCTGAAACTCGAGAAATCCAGGCGGCCAAACTCTCGGAGGCGGTACAGCGTCCGGTTCCGTAACAGGCTCGTTTTCGCCAGGCCAAGACGGGAAGATGACCGGCAAAGGTGTCGAGGGAATTGTCTAAGTCTTCGTAACGCTTCCAGTTTCCGGCGACTCGCCAACCGACGCGATCGCAAAATTCACTGTAGTTTTCGCCGCTTTCTGCCCAAATCTGCCCCTGGACGATCGCCCCGAAACGACCTTCGCTGTACGCGTACCACAAATTGTCGATCGTGTCAATATCGGTTTGAGGAAACGCGGCGATATCTTCGAGACGCAACCAACCTTCGAGGTCTCGTTGGGCGATCGCGAGAACGATCTCCCACGTCCAGAGGTCGGCTTCTTTCCAGCGGTGACGTTCTAAGAGGGCTGCGAGCGGTCGATAATCGACCCCGACATCCGAAGCCAGAGATATTCCGTCGTCGCCAGGAGTGAGCCAGTCTTCGAGACGAGACAGGGTGCGATCGATCTTGGGGAAATCGACATCGGCGACAGTTTGAATCAGCCAATCGAGTTGCTGGGCGAGATGCGATCGCTCTTGTCCGGCGAGGTCGAGTCGCGTTTCGAGGGGCGATCGCTGTCGTTCCCACATGGCTTTCGCCCATGCTAAATGAGTTGGCTGACGTCGCAAGGCTTCGAGGGAGGTGGGGGTTACGTCCCACCCGCAGACATCGCAGCACGCGACACTCTCTTCGTAAGGCGTTTGACAGATGGGACAGACCAACGACATAGAAACTTACCGTCTGAGGCGATCGCTCGACAGTTAAAACTCGTCGTCTTCGTAACTGTCTACCATGCTCGTATCGCGATCTTGCTTCGAGCCGAGGAGTTCCAGGCGATCGACGCGGATTACAGGTTTCGAGCGATCGGCGCCCGTATTGCGATCTTGCCAGCGATCGAATTTCAGCGATCCTTTCACGCCGATGAGACTGCCTTTGCGGACGTAGTTGATGGCGACTTCTGCCGTTTTACCCCATAACTCCAAATTAAACCAATCGGGTTTGTCGCTGTTGCGGCTTCTGCGATCGACCGCGAGGGGAAAATTACAGACGACACTTCCCGACTCGAAATAACGAGAATCGGGATCGGCCCCGACGCGACCCACCAGCGTTACGACATTGAGACTCATAAGACTTAAAATTTTGCGTGAGTTGAACGATACGTCAACTTCGATTATTACCCATTCGATCGCCGTCTGGCAAAGCTTTTGTAAATCGAACGGCGATCGAGAGATTTGACCGAGACACTAGACGGATCGAACAAAACGATATAGAATCCACCTCGGTAATCGTAAACTATTGCGATCGAATCGTAAACTAGAGCGTATTCGAGCTGGGAGGACGTAGGCGCGCGTGGGAATTTTAAGTCGCTTTTCACTCTCTAGAGACATGGGAATCGACCTGGGGACGGCAAACACCCTGGTCTATGTCTCTGGTAAAGGAATTGTCCTTCAAGAGCCGTCGGTCGTGGCGATCGACCAAGACGACAAACTCCCCTTAGCTGTGGGAGAGGAGGCCAAACAGATGCTCGGGCGCACGCCCGGCAACGTCGTCGCCCTGCGTCCGTTACGCGACGGTGTCATTGCCGATTTTGACACCGCCGAACTGATGCTCAAACACTTCATCAAACAAGTCCACGAAGGCCGTACCGGACTGGTCGCCCCTCGCATCGTCATCGGAATTCCGAGCGGTGTGACCGGCGTAGAACGTCGTGCCGTCATGGACGCAGCTATCCAAGCCGGAGCGAGGGACGTGCGCCTGATCGACGAACCCATCGCGGCAGCGATCGGTGCCGGATTGCCCGTGGCCGAGCCGACGGGGAACATGATCGTCGATATTGGCGGTGGAACCACTGAAGTCGCCGTCCTCAGCTTGCAAGGAATCGTATTGAGCGAGTCCGTGCGCGTCGCCGGAGACGAACTGAGCGACTCGATCGTGCAGTACATGAAAAAAGTCCACAACCTCGTCATCGGGGAACGGACGGCTGAAGAAATCAAAATTCAAGTGGGATCGGCCTATCCCACCGACGAAGACGATGTCGTGATGGACGTGCGAGGCTTGCACCTGCTATCCGGTTTACCGCGTACCGTCACCATCAAAGGCCCCGAAATTCGCGAAAGTATGTCCGAGCCGCTGTCGGTCATTGTCGAAGCCGTCAAACGCACCTTAGAACGAACGCCGCCAGAACTGGCCGCCGACATTATCGATCGCGGCATTATGCTCGCCGGAGGCGGTGCTTTGCTTAAAGGACTCGACACCCTCATCGGTCACGAAACGGGAATCGTCACCCACGTTGCAGCAGACCCTTTAAGCTGTGTAGTTCTGGGAACCGGACGAGTACTGGAAAACTTCAAGCAGCTCGAGCGGGTCTTCCGAGGTCGCTCTCGCACCATGTAAGAGAGTAGGAGAAATAACCTTTGTTCGTCTTGCGTCGTTGGTGGGAACGATACGGTACGCTGGCACTTGTCGCGGCGGCGTCCCTGGGCATGGCGGTGGCCTTCAAACACACAGATGGCGCCGTGGTTTTCGAGCTGTACCAACGCATCTCTCGCCCCTTTCAAGCCGATCCCGATCGGCAACACGAACTGGTCAACGCCAGAATTCGGGAATTGCAGCAGCGGTTGGCCGAAGTGGAGCAGGAAAACCAGCGTCTCCAAGAACTGCTCGATTACAAACCCCAAAGTACGGGAGAGCCGATTTTCGCCCCCGTTGTCGGACGCAGTGCCGATCGTTGGTGGCAACACGCCTTGTTAGGTCGAGGTCGCCAAGACGGAATCGAAACCGACCACGTCGTAATGGCGTCGGGGGGGTTAGTCGGCCGAGTTATTAGCGTCACCGACAGTTCCAGTCGTATCCTGCTGGTTAGCGATGCCAGCTCTCGCGTGGGGGTGACGGTGACGCGATCGCGGGCGATGGGCGTCCTGCGAGGGAAAGGCTCGAACACTGCCGTCTTGGAGTTTTTCGAGAAATTGCCCGACGTGCGCGAAGGCGATGCGATCGCCACATCCACCTACAGTCAGCGGTTTCCCTCAAAAGTGCCAGTCGGAACCGTCGTGTCTGTCAATCTCAACGCCAGTCCTGCCCCTCAAGCGGAAATCGAACTGTCAGCCCCCTTAGCGGCACTCGAATGGGTCGTGGTCTATCCCGAACCGTCGAAACCCCTTCCAGAAGGTGCTGCCGAACCGATCGAAGACGACGTTGAAGAAGTCGAACTCGTCGATTGAGAGATGGGTGTGAGACACTGTTGAGAGAGAGACTGTCGTAATGCAACACTGCGTTTCCTCCTAAATGGCAAACACGCGATCGATGCTGGGTTGGCACGCCTTCTCGCGCAGAGCATTAAACTGGGCGGTTACGATCGCCTCGGTAGTGTTGTGTCTGTTGTTGCTCCCGACGCGGTTTCCCGGAATGGAACTGTTTGGCATCGCCCCCAACTGGTTGTTGATTTGGGTCGTCGCCTGGAGCATCAAGCGATCGATGTGGGAAGGAGCTGTAGCTGGCATCGTGTTGGGGTTGTTGCAAGACGGCATGACGGCGGACGTACCGACACGGGCGATAAGTTTGGCCGTAGTGGGAATGCTCACCGCTCGGTTACAAAAGCAGCGTTACATTCAAGAAGATTTTATTTCTGTGGCGTTGATCGTCTTCGGAATGTCTGTTTTAGCCGATACGATAACTGCCATTCAATTTAGTTGGTACAGCCTGCGACTGCCCGACAATTCAGTGTTTTTTACCATTGAAGAAGTTTGGGATTACTATCAGCAAGTCGCTCTCGCCTCGGCGGTATTGAGTAGCTTGTGGGGCCCCGTTTTATATTATCCCCTCAACCATTGGTGGGAACGGCAACGAGAGCGATCTTGAGAAAAGGTAAGACAGACGAGGGAAAAAAGAGCAAAAGACGAGAACCGGGCGATGGGAAGTCTTCTCAGTTTCGATCGCGTTAAGATCGAGGCGATCGCCCCTCACGCCTCGGAGAAATTGAGTATGGTTTCCCCAACTGAACCTCAAACCAAAACACCAACAAAACCTATCATCTACCCCGACAGCGACGGCAAACCCATGGCCGACAATACCCTTCAATTTCGCTGGATCGTCACCATCAAAGAAAATCTCGAACTGATTTTCGCCGACAATCCCGAGGTTTTCGTCGCCGGAGATTTACTCTGGTATCCCGTAGAAGGAAACAACAAATTGCGCGTCGCTCCCGATGTTATGGTGGCGTTCGGACGACCGAAAGGGGAGCGCGGCTCTTACAAACAATGGTGTGAAAACGACATTGCGCCGCAAGTGGTGTTTGAAATTCTTTCCCCCGGAAACACCCTCAAAGAGATGACGCGCAAAGAACATTTTTACGATAATTTCGGCGTTGAAGAGTATTACATTTACGACCCGGATAAAAACGAATTCATGGGTTTAATTCGGGGGGAATCTCGCCTGGAAATCATCGAAGACCTTGACGGATGGACGAGTCCGCGTTTGGGAATTCGTTTCGAGTTGGGCGAAGACGAGTTAACCTTGTATCGTCCTGACGGCTCCGAGTTTGAGAGTTTGCAGCAAATTCAGGTGCGTTTGAATGCAGTGCAAGCCGAACGAGATGCGGTGCAAGCGAAAGCCGATCGCCTCGCCGAAAAATTGCGAGAGTTAGGGGTCGATCCCGACGAACTGTAGGAGCGATCGCCGTTTCCCACAAAACCCGACTCGTCAAATTTTCCCCTTTTCACAAGACCGTTGCCCGATACTTCGATAAAATTTGGCTGGTTCGCCGTTTAGAGAAAAAATCGTTATGGATGTACGGGCAGCAGTGGCATGGGAGGCGGGAAAGCCTCTGAGCATCGAAACCGTCCGACTCGAAGGGCCCAAAGCCGGAGAGGTGATGGTGGAAATCAAAGCAACCGGCGTCTGTCACACGGACGCTTACACCCTCTCGGGTGCCGATCCCGAAGGCTTGTTTCCCGCCATTCTCGGCCACGAAGGCGCGGGGGTTGTGGTAGAAGTGGGGCCGGAGGTGAAAAGCCTCAAACCGGGCGATCGCGTCATTCCCCTCTACACCCCAGAATGTCGTGAGTGTAAGTTCTGTCTCAGCGGCAAAACCAACCTCTGCCAAGCTATTCGCAGCACTCAAGGCAAGGGCGTAATGCCCGACGGAACCAGCCGTTTTTCCCTCAACGGCAAAAAAATCCATCACTACATGGGAACCTCTACCTTCGCCAATTTCACCGTGTTACCGGAAATCGCAGTGGCGAAAATTCGCGACGATGCGCCGTTCGATAAAGCCTGTTTGATTGGCTGCGGCGTCACCACTGGCGTCGGGGCTGTCATCAACACCGCCAAAGTCGAACCGGGTTCCAACGTGGTGGTTTTCGGACTCGGCGGAATCGGCTTGAACGTAATTCAAGGCGCGCGAATGGTGGGCGCCGACAAGATTATCGGCGTCGATCTCAACCCGGACAAACGTGTCCTCGCCGAACAATTTGGCATGACGCATTTCGTCAATCCCAAGGAAGTTGACGACGTGGTGGCGCATATTATCGAACTCACCGACGGCGGTGCCGATTACAGCTTCGAGTGCATCGGAAACGTCAACGTGATGCGTCAGGCGTTGGAATGCTGTCACAAAGGCTGGGGCGAATCGATTATCATCGGCGTCGCGGGTGCGGGACAAGAAATCAGTACCCGTCCGTTCCAGTTGGTGACGGGGCGCGTTTGGCGAGGAACGGCGTTCGGTGGGGCAAAAGGCCGCCGCGACGTGCCGAAAATCGTCGATTGGTACATGGACGGGAAAATCGATATCGATAGTCTGGTGACGAACGTAGTCCCCCTCGAACGGATTAACGAGGCGTTCGATTTGATGCACGAGGGGAAAGCGATTCGGACAGTGGTTACGTTCCCGTAGGTTTGCTTCGTTGCGTTGCGTTACGGCGGAAGCGATCGAGCGATCGATGTTTCCGAAACCATTTCGCCGACATTTCTATGGATTTCCCGTGGCATCTACCGATTCATGTCCCGGTAGGGGGCGGTGCGTGACGCGGTAATACCACATTGACGGGATTTCAGCCACATTTCCCGACCGCACGCGTCACGCACCCTTGTATGTGGGCGGTGTACATTGTCGGTGCGTGACGATTTCTCGGTCTCACGATCGATACCCTATTTTTCAAGTCACGCACCCTACGGAACACCTTATTTATCATTCTGGATTGAATTTATCGACCTTATGTCTCTGACGCTCAGAAGCCAAAGTCGTTGTTTTGACGGAACGACGCAGTTTTACAGCCATCCGTCCGCCACCTGTCACGCCGAAATGCGCTTTTCGCTGTATCTCCCGCCGCAAGCGGAAACCGAACGGGTTCCGGTTCTTTACTGGCTGTCGGGACTCACCTGCACGGAGGAAAATTTTATGACCAAAGCGGGAGCGCAACGGTATGCGGCGGAATATGGCTTGATATTAGTCGCACCGGATACCAGTCCTCGGAATTTGGGGCTAACGGGGGAGGATGAAGACTGGGATTTCGGTTCTGGGGCGGGGTTCTACGTGGATGCAACTCAGGAACCCTGGAACCGACACTATCAGATGTACAGCTATGTCACGGAAGAACTCCCGGCGTTGGTGGCGGAAGCGTTTCCGGTGGATACTTCCCGTCAGAGTGTGTTCGGCCATTCGATGGGCGGTCACGGGGCGCTCGTCTGTGCGCTTCGCAATCCCTCGCGATATCAGTCTGTGTCGGCGTTTGCGCCCATTGCAGCCCCGATGCGCTGTCCTTGGGGCGAAAAGGCATTTCGCGGCTATCTGGGCGGAAATCGGCAGGATTGGAAGCTGTACGATGCCAGCGAGTTGGTGGCCTCGTCCGGTTGGAACCGTCCGATTTTAATCGACCAAGGAGAGGCGGATTCGTTTTTGAGTCAGGGTCAGTTGTTACCGGAAGTCTTCGAGGACGCCTGTAAAGCTGCGGGGGTCGAGGTGCAGTTGCGCCGTCAGCCGGGATACGACCACAGTTATTATTTCATGGCGACGTTTATGGAAGACCACGTGCGCTATCACGCCGCCGCGTTGGGACGATGAGGCGTAGGGTGCGTGACTTGAAAAATCGGGTGTCGATCGTGAGACCGAGAAATCGTCACGCACCGCCAATGTACACCGCCAACATACAAGGGTGTGTTACACGGACGTGAAAATGCGAACGAAGTCCGATTCATGGGTTTCCCGAATCAACACCAACACTGCACCCAATTGTGACATCACAACATCCAACCGTGACGGGTGTTGTGATGTCGTGCTATTAGTGGAATTAAAGGGGTGCATTTCAAGTTCGTAGAAAAACCCCTCCGCCTTCGGCACCTCCCCTTAGCAAGGGGAGGATAGGTGGGGTTGCGATCGCCAAAATGAGATGCACCCAATTAAAGGGATATTTTGGCGTTTTGGAGAGAATCGAACGCCACGAAGTCAACTGAGCCACTTGGGGAAAACCTCATGTCAATGGAAACCCAACGAGGAATCTGGATTGTCGTTTCGGACGAGGTAGAGGACAAAGCCGAAGAAGACGGTGGAAGAGGGATTGAAGATATTGGCGCAGATTACGATCGCTACGAATATCACGAAAAGCGATCGCCCAGTTCGACAAAACCCATTTACGTCAGTGCCAGCGATTTGAAAGAGAAAGTTGGTGAGTTTTTGGAAGTGATTGAAGAAGCGTTCGATCGCGCCAATCGCTCTCAATTTAATATGCAACTCGACGAACTGAAATTGTCCGTTGAAATTAACGGCAAAGGACAAGTCAGCTTGCTCGGAACCGGTGGAGAAACGGGTGGGAAAGGAGCGATCGAACTCAAGTTCAAACGCAAGTAAGAGCGATGGCTAGAAACTGGGCGATGTGCGTCGGGATCGATGGATACGACAGCCTACCGAGGTTGAAGTACGCACGGCGAGATGCAGAATTGATGCGAGATTACTTTCTCCAAGAAGCAAGATTCGAGAACGTGTATCTGTTTACCGATAATTCGCCCGATATTCTTGATACGGGTCAACCCTTTTCGTCTCAACCCACCTATGGCAAGTTGAGGCGATTTTTAAGAACGCGGTTTAACCAGCCGTTTTTGGGATCTGGCGATAATTTTTGGTTTTTCTACAGCGGTCACGGATTGCGCCACGGCGATCGCGATTACCTGATGCCCTCTGATGCCGATCCACATCCTGACGGCGTAGAAGATACCGCACTTCCGCTCCATTGGGTAACAGAACGGTTGCGACGCTGCGGTGCAGATAACGTCGTGTTGGTATTAGATGCCTGTCGAGACGAGCAAAATGCCAAAGGGTTAGGGATTGGCGAGGAAAAACAGAAAGGCGTAATTACGCTGAATTCGTGCAGTCCGGCGGAACGTTCCTACGAAATCGACGACATTCAGCAAGGTGCGTTTACCTATGCGTTGTTAGAAGCGTTGCGAATTCAAGGAGAAGGAAACTGCGCCACCGTCGAACGGTTGGATCGACGATTGCGCTATCGCGTCAGCGAAATCGCTCAAAGGTATTGCAAACCCAGACAGACGCCGTATGCTATTGTCGAACCCGCGACGAAATACCATTTGATCTTATTGCCGAAGCAAGCCACGCTTCAGGATATTGCCACGCTCCGAGAAGACGCACAAGAGGCCGAACTTGAGGGCAACTGCGAACTGGCGGAGCAGCTATGGACGAGGGTTTTGGCTGTTTCTCCTGCCGATCTGAGAGCGTTGAAGGCACTGAAGCGAATTTGGAGTAAAGCGAGTATATCATCACCCCAACCTCAACCGACATCGAGCAGTCGATCGCGATCGGTTTCTCCTCAACCTGAAACCCAGGAAGTCGAACTCAAAAGTGAAAGAGGGGTGGACTACACCCGCTTGCGCGATCTTCTAGCAGCAGGAAAGTGGAAAGAAGCTGACCAGGAAACCGCCAAGGTTATGCTTCAAGCTGCTAACCGGGAGGAAGCAGGGTATTTGCGAGTAGAAGATATCGATCGCTTCCCCTGTGCTGACCTGCGTACTATCGACCGACTTTGGGTGAAGTACAGCAACGGACAATTTGGCTTCAGCGTTCAGAAGGAAATTTATCAAAGTCTGGGCGGCACGAGAGACTACAATGAAAAAATCTGGGACGCTTTTGGCGACCGTGTAGGTTGGCGTGATAAGGAGAGATGGTTGTACTACAAGGACTTAACCTTTGACCTTAAAGCTACTGTGGGACACCTCCCTGTTCCGAACGTGAACGTGACTGGGGGTAATAGAATCCCTTTGGTTGGATCTCTTGGTGTAATGGTGGATTTCTCTTCTTTCGCATCGAGACTTGTGAAGTGTAACATATAAGAACTACAAGATTTTTTTAAGATTCGATATCGCCTCATTTTCTACATACCTAAAAAAGTTAAAAATTTTTGTTAACCCGTCAAATTCATGCGATCCTCACCAACTCTCGATCGCCTATTCGATCGCCTACGCCAAATCCTACCCGAACTCAAAGAACGCTACGGCATTACTCAAATCGGCGTGTTCGGTTCCTACGTGCGCGGCGAACAAACCCCGAACAGCGATCTCGATATCCTCGTTGAATTCCACTCCGATCGCCGTTTTGGCCTTTTCACGTTTTGCGAACTCGAAAACCAACTGAACGATCGCCTCGGCGTCAAAGTCGATTTGGTGATAAAAAAAGGACTCAAACCCCGAATCGGCGATCGCATTCTTTCTGAGGTTCAATACCTATAACTCAACAGAAAATAATTCAAGCGAACATTAAATTGCCTCGAGATTTGTGCGGCTTTCGGCGTTCCTGAAGTCTGGCGGTACGATGGGGAAAGTTTAACCATGTATTGCTTAACAAACGGGGAATATCGCCAACAGGAAAACTCAACGGTTTTACCGCTGTTAAATTGCAGCAAAATTCTGAATTTTTTAAACGCCAGTCAAACCCAGGGCGAAACCCGTTTAATTCGAGAGTTTCGCCGATCGATAAGCGATCGCATCCAATAAGCGATCGCTACTCCACTAACGCCGCGATCGCCACCTCGGACTGCTTCTCCAACGCCGGAGACATGGCGTCCAACCACTGAATCAAACTGTCGAGTTGCTTGTCCGGCGACAACACCCCCAACCCGCGCACCGTCACCTTCCCCGACGCATAGACAAACCGCGAGTGCAGGTGTGACGGTAAATGTTCCTTCAATAACTTCCACGCCGGTTCTTCCATCGGCGTTTCTAATACCACGTGTTGCTTCCCTTCCGGCTTGATGCGAGAAAACCCCAGTTTCTTGGCGATTTGCTTGAGTTCCATCACCCGCAACAACTGACTGACCCCCTTCGGTAGCGGCCCGTAACAATCTCGCCAGTCGGCGGCGATCTGTCCCAACTCTTCGGAAGATTGGGCGGTGGCGACGCTGCGATACGCACTCATCTTGCGATCGATATCTCGAATGTAATCGCTGGGAATAAACGCCGTCAGGTTGAGGTCGATTTGCGTGTCGTCCACTTTGGGAATTTCCTGACCTTGGATTTCCTGAATCTCCTCTTGCAACATCTCCATATATAAATCGAAGCCGATCGCGTTCATCTGACCCGACTGTTCCGCCCCGAGGAGATTTCCCACGCCGCGAATTTCCATATCGCGCACCGCCAGTTGATATCCCGACCCCAACTGGCTGAATTCCTGCAACGCCCGCAACCGCTTCTGTGCGGCGTCAGAGAGTTTCGATCGCCGACTGTAAAACAACCACGCATGGGCTTGAATTCCCGCCCGTCCCACGCGACCGCGCAATTGGTACAGTTGAGACAATCCGAAGCGATGGGCGTCTTCGATCAAAATCGTGTTGACGCGGGGAATGTCCAACCCGGACTCGACGATGGTGGTACAAACCAAAACGTCTGCTTCCCCGGAACTGAAGCCCAACATCACCGATTCCAATTCCGAGGCGTCCATTTGACCGTGGGCGATCGAGATGCGGGCGTTGGGAACCATTTCCCGAATTTGCGCTGAAGTTTCCTCGATTCCTTCGACACGGGGCACCACGTAAAACACCTGTCCGCCGCGATCGAGTTCCTGACAAACTGCACTTCTGACCGTTTCCCATTCAAACGGGGCTAAATGGGTTTTAATAGGGCGGCGAGAGGGCGGTGGCGTCGTAATCAAACTCATCTCGCGAATTCCCGACAGAGACATATATAAGGTGCGAGGAATCGGCGTCGCCGTCAGCGTCAAGACATCCACCTGAGTTTTGAGAGATTTAATTTTCTCTTTCTGCGTGACGCCGAACCGCTGTTCTTCGTCTACCACCAACAGCCCCAAATCCTTGAATTTGATGGTTTTCCCCAGCAGGCGATGGGTTCCCACCACCACGTCTAACTCACCCGTGGTCAACCTTTGCGAAATGGCTTTGCGTTCCTCGGCGGTGCGGAAGCGGTTGAGTAACCCCACTTGAATCGGGTAGGGGGCGAAGCGTTCTTTGAGGGTGTGGTAGTGTTGCTGGGTGAGAATGGTCGTCGGGGCTAGAAGTGCCACTTGTTTTCCGGCGGTGATGGCTTTGAAAATCGCCCGAATCGCGACTTCGGTTTTCCCAAACCCCACGTCGCCGCACACGAGGCGGTCCATCGGGCGATCGCTCTCCATATCCCGTTTGACATCTTGGGTCGCTTTGAGTTGATCGGGGGTGGGTTGGTAGGGAAAGGAATCTTCGAGTTCCTGTTGCCAAGGGGCGTCGATCGGATAGGCGAACCCCTGTTGTTGCGATCGCTGGGCGTAGAGTTTCAGCAAATCGACGGCGACTTTTTTGACGGCTTTGCGAACTTTGTTTTTGGTGCGTTCCCAGGTTTTCCCCGACATTTTGTGGAGTTGGGGGCGTCCGCTTCCCGTGTGGCGATAGCGAGAGAGTAAGTTCACGCGATCGGCGGCCACGCGCAGGATGCCGTCGGCGTATTTCAACACCAAATATTCGCGAGTTTCGCGGTTGACGGTGAGGCTTTCGAGTTTGACGAACTGACCGACGCCGTGGTTTTTGTGAACGACGTAATCCCCCGGTTGCAGTTGGTTGGGATCGACTTGTTTGGAGGCGGCCCGGCGGCGTTTGCGAACGTAACTGGGGGTAGCCAGGGCGTGCTGGCCGAAAAATTCGCGATCGGTAACGACCACCAGGCGCAGGGTGGGGAGGATGAAGCCTTCGAGTTCGGCTTGGCCGGAGTATTTGAGGGCGACGGGGGTATGTTGGATTTGCAGTCGCCCGATGGCGGGAAAGTCTTTGGGGTTGGGGACGAACTGGGCGGGACAGTCGTGTTCTTGGAGAAGGGCGACGGTGCGACTGGGTTGGGCGGAGACGAGGAAAATGGAGAAACCGCGATCGCGTTCGCCCCGGAGAATCTCAGCGAGTTTGGCGAATTGGTGCGGCGTGACGGGTAGGGGACGATTGGCGAGATCGGTTCCGCCCGAGTCCGTTTCGACCAGTTCGGACAACTCCACCCGTAGGAAGCGATCGCCCTCGGCCAAACAGTCGTCGAAGCTGCGATGTAACGGTTTGAGGGCGGGGAAACTCTGGCGGTGGAGAATAAATTCCTGTTGGGCGTGTTCGGCCCAGCGATCGCAGTGGGCGCGACAGGCTTCCGGTTCGTCGAGGGCTAAGAGGGCGTTTTCGGGGAGGTAGTCCAGCAAACAAGCGGGTTTGTCGAAGGCAACTCCCAACAGAGCGGCTTTGGTTAAGTTTTCTGGGATTTCCTCCTCCTCGATAGAAACCGCCGTTCCGAAACTCGTTGGCGTTACCACACATTGGGGGATTTTGTCAAGCGATCGCTGGCTGCCGGGGTCGAATTCCCGCATTTTTTCCAACTCGTCCCCGAAAAACTCCAACCGTACCGGAAGTTCTGCCGAAACCGGGAACAAATCCACAATATCGCCGCGACGACTCCACTGGCCTTCTGTTTCGACCAAAGACACCCGTTCGTATCCCAACTCGGCCAGGCGCGTCGAGAGGGTTTTGAGGTCGAGTTCCATCCCCGGCTGTAGCGTCTGACAGAGAGATGCGAACACCTCTGGCGGGGGAAGGTGGGGTTGTAACGCCCGTTGGGTGGCGACGATGGCAATTCTCGAAGACGCGTCGCTGCGAACGAGATCGGACAACACCTGCATTTGTCCCCAGGTCATTTCGTCCGATCCCTCGGGGCGCTTACCTTCTAAAACTCCGTCGAGCCTGTCGTAGGGCGAGGCTTCGGTGGTGGGATAAAACAGGACGGTTTGCCAGTCCATTTCCGCCAGTTGCGCCGCCCAGCGTCCAGCTTCTTCGAGGGTGGCGGCGACCACACAGAGCGGTTGCGACGAGGGAGTTTGGGACGACGAGGGCTTATCGCTTCCGAGTTCGGCGGCCAGGGCTGATGTGACGAGACCTTTGGGAAATCGCGGAATCCCGTCGAGTTTCAAGCAGCCGTCCCGCAAAAGACGGCCGTGGAGTTCGCGGGTGAGTTGGGTTTGTGCGAGGGTGCGGACGATGGACGAAAAAGCCATAACCTAGGGAGTCGATCGAGTTGGAGTTTCACCGATCTTTACATTCTAAAAGTTTTACCGCGATCGCGGGTAAACTTGCCTAGAGGCTTGGGGTTACTGTTTCAGACGATCCCTTCAAGGTCACGGATACTCTATCCTTTTGCAATCGACTGGGTTTCAAGAGGTCTTCACCACAGAGACACAGAGGCCACAGAGAGGGGCTTGTTGGGTTGGCAAAACCACTGTTTGAGAGTCAGATTCTGTCAGAACAACCGCATTCACTCCATGTGTAGGGTGGGCAATGCCCACCGACCTCTACCTTTAGTGTGGGTAAGGCTTAATCGCGTAAGTCCAGTCTGTAAGAAAGCCCGCCCCGTCCCTGAAAGGCTCGGCTGCGGGAGAGTTTGTCTGTCGTTCGTCGAGTCGCACTAGCGTTTGCAGGTCTCGACACGAGCGAAAAATTCGACCGCTTCAAATCCGCTCCACACCAAATCTCCCTCAACCCGCACGACGGGAAGATGCCCGACGGGAGCGCTGAGATCGAATGTTAAATCGTCATAAAGCAACCACTCACCTCCTTCCCGCCAGCCGACGCGAGCTTCAAACGTCTCCCAGAGTTCTTCACTGTACTCGCTCGTGTCGGCCGCCAGACTTCGGTAAATGTCCGCTTGAACGCTAAAGCCAAAGCGGCCGCCACTGTACTCGACCCAGAGGCGATCGAGGTGTTGGAGATCCGGACAGGAAAACCGAGCGATTTCAGGGGACAGAACCCCGCCACTACCATCGAGATCGCCCACTTCGCGCATCAGCCTCGCAGTTTCGCCATCAGCCTCGCGCCATTGTCTCGAGTACAATTGGTTTTCGAGTTGGGTGTAATCGGCTTTCAATCGAGCGTTGGCGTCCGGCCTCGTTTTTTCAGACGAATTCCCCTGGGATATGGTGACGAGAACGGCGATCGCCAACAGTATAATTCCCACCCTACCTGCGAGTTGACGACGATCGAATCGAAACTGAGTGGTTTTCACGCTTTTGTAAGACGCTGATGCGAGATCTGTTTACGCCATCACTTCGGGCTTAACAGTTTCTCCAAGTACTCGATCGACAACGGCTGTCAAAATCAATCCCGCCACTTCAAGCACTTCTGCCGACCAGATCCATTCAACACCCGCGCGGCCGCTCACCATCACGAGCCGACCTTCAAATTCATCGAGATGCAGTTCCTGAAGCTCGGGCGGTTGAGCAACTTGCATATCCATCGACGTTAGCCGAAAATACGTTCCAGCCTCCGATACGGGTAACAGAACTTTGAAATGTCCGGCTTCGACTTTGCCCAGATATTGGTGGTAAGAATTCATGTCGATCTGCTCCTCAAGTAACTTTTTTACATACCGATACTCGGGAAAAAGCATAAAGAAAGTACTCAAAAAAATACTTTTTCCTTAAATGCTTGAAATCAAAGACAATTTAGTCTATATTTTAATTTTATCGGCTCTCAGAAAGACGATTTACAATCTACAATATTTTCAATAAAACCACAAAAAACTTAACTAGGGCTTGCTGAAAAGAAGTGAAAAGCTTACGACGTAAGGCTTAGAGGAGTCTTGACATGGCTTCGAGAACCCGAAAAAGAGGTAAAATTGGAAATTCCTGTGCATCCGGCAAGAAAAAATGTATCAAAAATCACAAAA
>NZ_JAQNCQ010000256.1:0-22255 GCF_028368005.1 Geitlerinema sp. CS-897
GATCGTGATTTAAATGCGGCAATTAATTTGGAAAACGCGGAGAGCTTCGGCCGTGTAAGCCTAGTGATGGAAAGGTCTCGGAAGATCCAAGCTAGGAACTAAACATCAAATGAATAAGTTTGAGTAAGTTTTAGAGAGCGGAAGTTCACAGGTTGCATGAAACCCCAAACCCAGTTTTGCTTAACCCAGGTCAGACCCAGTGTCATTGTTGCCATCGCAACAACCGCGAGCCTTTTCGCGACTCTACCGAACCAGACTTCGGCTCAAATTGTCCCCGATACCACGCTGCCCCAAAATTCGAGGGTAACGGTCAACGGTAACACCCTCGACATTAACGGAGGCACGATCGCCGGAGACAACTTATTTCACAGCTTCGAGCAGTTTTCCGTTCCTACAGGGTCGGAAGCCGTTTTCAACAACAGCCTCGCCGTCGAAAACATCATTAGTCGCGTAACCGGAGGACGAGTCTCCAGCATCGACGGTTTAATTCGTGCCAACGGCCGCGCCAATCTCTTTTTACTCAATCCCAACGGCATTCTGTTCGGGCCGAACGCGGCCTTAAACATCGGCGGCTCGTTTGTCGGGAGTACCGCAGAGAGCCTTCACTTCAGCGACGGTCGCACCTTCGACACCACCGCCCCTCAGACGACCTCTTCCCTGCTCAGCGTCAGCGTTCCCTTGGGCTTGCAATACGGCGCAAATCCCGGCCAGATCGACGTTCGGGGTTCGGGAAACAACGTCTTTTTAGACGGACCGTTCGTCATTCGCGTTTTTCGACCGGACGGACTTCGCGTCGCCGACGGTCAGACCCTAGCATTGCTCGGGGGTAACGTGGCGATCGCCGGGGGAAACCTCACCGCCGCAGACGGACGCATCGAACTCGGCAGTCTCGGCGGCGAGAGCTTTATCGAACTCGTCGCGACGAATCCCGGTTTTCGCGTGAAGTACGACGGCGTCAGTCAATTTCAAGATATCGCCTTGTCCGAAGCCGCCTCCGTCGAAACCAGTGGCAACAGCGGCGGCGCGATCGCCGTTCGGGGGCGTCGCATTACCCTCACCGACGGTTCGACTCTGCTTGCCGATACCTTGGGCAACGGCGACGGAGGCACGTTACAAATAACTGCCTCGGAGTCCCTCGAACTCCGGGGAACCTCGCGCTTTACCCCACCGCCGACCGAAACAGAAACCTTTCCCGAATTCTTCTTTTCAACCCGATTATCTACAGACGTGGGGCGATTCCCCGACTCCACCGGCCGGGGGGGGACGGTAGCGATCGAAACCGATCGTTTGGTCGTGGCGGACGGAGCGCAAATTTCGAGCGGCACGTTTAGCGCGGGAAACGCCGGCCAGTTGACGGTGACGGCTCGAGACATCCTTCTCAGCGGTGGCGCTAGAGGCATCGGACCGAGCGGTCTGTTCGTTCCCGTAGCACCAGACGCTTCGGGAAACGGGGGAACCCTCATCGTCGAAACCCATCGGTTACAGATCGACAACGGAGCGCGGATTTTAGGCAGTACCTTCGGCTTGGGAGATGCCGGAACGTTAACCCTGCAAGCAGACGAAATCAATCTCGAGGGAACCTCCCCGAGCGGAAGTTCGAGCGGCGCGTTCGTCAACGTCGAAGAGGGTGCAGAGGGAAACGGAGGCAACATCACGGTCGAGACCGATCGCTTGCGAGTAGCCGATGGCGCTCAGATCGCAACGCTGACCTTTGGCGACGGTAATGCGGGAACCATCACCGCGATCGCGCCAGAGATCGAGTTGAGCGAGACTTCGGCAGACGGTCGATTGCCGAGCGGTTTGTTAACGAACGTCGAACCCGGTGCCTCCGGCCGGGGGGGCAATATCATCGTCGAAGCCGATCGCTTGTACGTGACGAATGGCGCGCAAATTGCAGCGACGACCCGCAGCTCGGGTCATGCCGGAACCGTACTCGTGACGGCAGGCGACATCGCATTGAGTCGCACGTCGGCAGATGGTCGGTTGCCGAGCGGCTTGTTTTCAAACGTGGCGGCCGAGGCAACGGGAAACGGCGGCAACATCATCGTCGAAGCCGATCGCCTACGCGTGACCGATGGCGCTCAGATCGCGACGCTGACCTTCGGGGTAGGCAATGCGGGAGAACTGGCGGTTCGGGCAACGAATACGGAACTGGTGGGAACGTCCCCGAACGGATTTCCCAGTAGCTTTTTAGCCGCCGTCGAACAAGGAGCAATGGGTGACGGCGGTAACTTGCGCGTTGAGAGCGATCGCCTGCAACTCGTCGGTGGCGCTCAAATTGCCGTCAGTACCGAAGATCTCGGAAATTCAGGAACCTTGACCGTTCGCGCGAACGAAATCGAAGCGATCGGCACGTCAGAATTCGGTCGCAGCGGTTTTTTTGCCAGCGCGATCGCCGGAACGGGAAACGGCGGCAACCTGAACGTCACGGCCGACTCGCTACGACTGGCAGAGGGGGCGATCGTCAGCGTCAGTAACTTTCAAAGTCAAAACCTCGCGCCCCCCGGACAAGGAGCGGCGGGAAACGTTCGCCTCGAGGTTCCCGACCTGCGCTTAGAAGATGGCGCCATCGTCACCGCCGAAGCCAACGCCGGCGATCGCGGTAACGTCTTCGTCACCTCCGACGACTTGCGAATGCGTCGGAACAGTCAAATAACCACGAACGCCCGAGGAATTGCCACCGGAGGCAACATCGAAATCGAGACGAACACCCTCGTCGCGTTAGACAACAGCGATATCACCGCCAACGCGATCGCCAATTTCGGAGGACGGGTCGCAATCCGTGCCGATGCGATCTTCGGCATCGAGTTTCGGGACTCCCAAACCTCCGAGAGCGACATCACCGCCACTTCAGAGTTGGGGCCGGACTTTAGCGGCATCGTCCAAATCGAAACCCCCGATGCCGACACCACAGTTGGATTAGTTCAGCTTCCCGACTCTGTCGTAGACGTTAACAACTTAATTGCCCGACGCTGTCCGATCGATCGCGACAGCGAATTTCACGTGACCGGGCGCGGAGGGTTACCGCCCGCCCCACAAGACGGGATTTCGACCGATCTCGGTTGGCAAGATTGGCGAGATTTAGAACGACTCAGCCAACAGCTCGATCCTCGGGAAACCGAACCCGGACGCCCCCTCGACGCGTCGGAAATCGAACCCCTCATCGAAGCTACCGGTAGCATCACGACCGCCGACGGCACTGTGATGCTCGTGGCCGATCCCCCGTCCTCTCCCTCTCCACGCTTTGGGTCGAGTCCCCAATCCTGCTATGTTCGGTAACACTTCGCCCCTCCTCTCGATTTGGCGTCGGTTTTGGCCTCGGGGCAGAGTCGGCCTCGTGTTACTGGCGCTCTTCAGCTTGGCGATCGCCTTGGTTTTCGCCCGTCCCGCCACGAGTACCGACGAGTTTCGATCCCCCGAGACTCCAGCGATCGCGCAAACTGCTCCACTGGCGAGCGACGATCGCCTCGAGCGAGGTCGAGATCTCTATCGAGCCGGTCAGTTTGCCGAGGCCGTCACCGTTTGGCAAGCGGCCGCGATCGCCGCCGAGCGTCGGGGAGACCGTCTCGATCTCGCCTTAGTGTCGAGCTATCTGGCCTCGGCCTTCGAGCGACTGGGACAGTCGGAGCGAGCCGACCGCGCCATCGACGAGGCGATCGCCTCGATTTCGGAGGTTTTGACAGACGAGACCTCCCAACAACCCACCTATGCTCGATTGGTGGCAGCCCGCACCTTCAACACCCGAGGCCACCTGCAACTGGGACGCGGACAGGCCGCAGACGCCCTCGAAAGCTGGCAGCAAGCCGAAGCGTACTATCGTCAGGCAGGGGACGAAGAAGGCGTTCTCGGCACTCAAGTCGATCGCGCGACGGCCTTCCGAGCCTTGGGACAGTATCGACACGCCCGAGAGATCCTCGAGGCAGTAGAGCGATCGCTCTCGGACCAACCCGACTCGTCCCTGAAGGCGGCCGGACTGCTCGATTTGGGGAATACGTTACGGGCGCTCGGGGAGTTGGAGCGATCGCAAACTGCGTTACAGCAAAGCTTGGCGATCGCCGAACGGATACAGTCCCCGTCTCACGAACGCACGGCTCTTTTAGGTTTAGCTAGAACTGCCCGCGTTCGAGGCGATCGCGATCGGGCTTTCGACTGGTACGATCGGGCCGACGCCATGGCCTCCTCGCCGCGCGATCGGGTTCTCGTGGGGGTCGATCGCCTCAGCTTCGCCATCGAGACCGAACAGTGGGAACGGGCGCGTACCTTTTGGCAACAGGTACGACCTCAATTTTCCCAGTTGCCGAGCGATCGCACGGCCGTCGAGTTGCGGACGAACGCCGCCCACAGTTTGATGGACTGGCAGGCGGCCGGTCTCGGGGACGCGCCCCCTCCCGCCGTAGCGGCCGACCTGTTGGCGACTGCCGTGCGAGACGCCCGAAGCTTGCGCGACCGACGGGCTGAATCCTACGCCCTTGGGGAGTTGGCACGCTCGTACGAACGCACGAACCGACTACAGGAAGCACTGGACTTGACACAACGGGCGTTGGTACTGGCCGAAACCGCCGACGCCCCCGAAGTGGCTTATCAATGGCAGTGGCAGGCCGGACGTCTGTTGCGGGAGCGCGACGATCGCCCCGGGGCGATCGCGGCGTATACGGAAGCTGTCAATACTTTAAATCGCCTTCGCAAAGATCTCGTGGCCACGCCCGAACTGCAATTCGGGTTTCGCGATCGCGTCGAACCGGTATATCGGGAGTTGGTAGATTTGCTGCTGGTTCCCGAGGCCGGTCGTTCGGATCTCGAACAGGCCCGGCAAACCCTCGAAGCGATGCAACTGGCCGAACTCGAAAACTTTTTTCGGGAAGCTTGTTTGGAAGGACATCCCCAGCAAATCGACGAGATCGATCGGGCGGCCGCTGCGTTCTACCCGATTATTTTGCCCGATCGCCTCGCCGTGATGCTTTCGATCCCCGGAGAGCCACTGCGCTACTACGACACCCCGATTCCCCAAGCGGAGGTCGAAGCGGTTCTCAAGGAAATGCAAACCTCTCTCAACCCGTCGTATCCCAATCAATGGCGTTTGCAACTCTCCCGCCAGGTTTACGACTGGTTGATTCGTCCGGCCGAAACCGACTTGGCCGGACACGACATCGAAACCTTGGTGTTCGTTCTCGACGGACTGCTGCGAAACCTGCCGATGGCGGCGCTTTACGACGGCGATCGCTACCTCGTCGAACAGTACGGTATCGCCTTGACTCCCGGCTTGCAACTGCTCCCGTCTGAGTCGCTAGACTCCCAACAATTGAAAGTTTTGATGGGAGGACTGACGGAAGCCCGTCAGGGATTTTCTGCCTTACCGGGGGTCAGCCTGGAACTTGCCCAGATCGAATCGGAAGGGGTCTCGACCTCCGAACCGTTGTTGAACGAGCGATTTACCGAATTGAACCTCGAACGTCGGATCGGGACGACTTCGTTTCCCATCGTTCATTTGGCAACTCACGGTCAGCTCAGTTCCGAACCTGAAGAAACGTTCGTTCTCACCTGGGACGACAAAATCGACGTTAGAGAGCTGGGAAGCGTGCTGCAATCTCGCACTTTTGAAGTGGCGACTCCCATCGACTTGCTCGTTCTCAGTGCTTGTCAAACCGCTTCGGGAGACGATCTCGCAGCGTTGGGACTGGCGGGACTGGCCGTGCGATCGGGCGTTCGCAGTACGTTAGCGACCTTGTGGTCGGTCAACGATCGTTCGACGGCGATGCTCGTCGGACGCTTTTATCGAGAATTCATTCAAAACGGGACGAGCAAAGCTGAAGCACTCCGACAGTCGCAGCTCGCGCTGTTACGCCAGTCTCAATACCAGCATCCTTTTTATTGGTCTGCTTTTGTCATTGTTGGAAATTGGTCTCGAACTGTTTTTTGAGTGTTAAGACAAGTAACACAAGCTCTGAAAATAGACGAGATTTCCTCGCTGTTAAGGGTTACTAAAAGTCACAATTTCAAATAGATTTAAACGTCTTTAAAGATTTTAAAAAGATTTAAATCTCGAAATCTTCAAAATTGTAAAAATTTAAATAAGATTCAATTGCAAGCGTTCTGTTAAGGAAGCAATCGGGCGACAATGAACGTGAAAACAAACTTGCAATGAGAATTTTTCGCATTTATATACCGAAATCGGTATCCTCTAGAAATAGCAAAAACCCAGAACGATTTCAATTTACCAGAGGACTTTGTGATGACTTGGTTCGATGGTCTCCGCCCTCGAATAACGTTGGCGATCGCCTCGATTCTAGAACTCGCAATCGTAGTTAGCAGTGGAACCCCAGTGCGATCGCAACCCACATCCGATTCGAGCGACCCAACTGGCAGACCGATCCCCATTGTCAACTTCGAGCCGCCCCCAGGAAGCGGCCAACCGAGCGGAAATCGCAGTGGCGGTAACCGAGATTGCTTTGCCGGTACAGCCGACTCGAACGGGAACAGCTTTCTCACGCTGCTCGTTCCCGAAACGCTCCAAGGCTTAACCGTCAACGCTCGTCCGGCTCTCTTTGCCTACCTCCCGCCCACCCAGGCACGATCGGTTCGTTTAAAGCTCGAAGACGAAGACGGAAACCTGTACTTTTACGACGACGACCTGCCCGTCGCCGACGCCCCAGGGATTTATCAGTTCGCGTTTCCCGACGAAGCCCCCGACCTCGAAGTCGGTCGGCGATACCAGTGGACGATCGCCGTCACCTGTCGCGAAGAAGCTCGCTACGACGATCCGGCCGTGGCCGGTTGGGTCGAACGCATCGAAGCGGACTCGAGCCTCGCTCTTCCCGAGACAGAGGCGTCGATCGCACTCGCCGCGACCTATGCCGCAGAGGGACTGTGGTTCGATACCCTCGCGATCCTCGCAGAACTCCAACAAGCTCGACCCAACGACCCGAACGTGCGTCGGGAATGGGAACACCTACTCGAGTCGATCGGTTTGGCAGAACTCGCCACAGAACCCTTGAGAACTCGCTCTACCCCCTAACCCCACTACACAACCCAGCCATGTGGTCAACGCTCCAGCAAGCCGTTCGGCGATGGGCAGACGTTCTCGTCATCGCTCCGAGCGTCGCGGCAGTCGTCATCGGGTGCAATTTTACCGGGGGGCTTCAACTGTTAGAGTGGGCAGCCCTCGATCGCTTTTTCCGCTTGCGCCCCCTCGAGCCGGTCGATTCCCGTATCGTCATCGTGGGCATTAACGAGGCCGACATCACCGAATTCCAACAGTGGCCGGTATCTGACGCCCAGCTTGCCCGCGCGATCGCCAACATAAAACAACAGCAACCGCGAGCGATCGGTCTCGATCTGTATCGCGACTTGCCCGTTCCCCCCGGACACGAAGAATGGCTCGACACGATACAAACGACGCCGACCCTCATCGGCATCGAAAAAGTTAACGGCAATGCCGTTGCCGCTCCCCCCCTTCTCCGTCAACGCGATCGCGTCGGCGTTTCCGATCTCGTCTCGGATGCTGACGGCAAAATACGCCGCGCCCTATTGGCCGTTCGCCCCAAGGGTCGCCCGACGCGGTTGAGTTTTGGCGCGCAGTTGGCGTTAACTTATCTGAAAGCGGAGGGCGTTACGTTAGAAACGCTCGATATGGCAAAACGGCAGTATCGTTTGGGAAAGGCGATCTTTACACCGTTTCAGTCGAACGATGGGGGTTACGTCCGCGCCGACGATGGAGGCTATCAAATTTTATTGAATTTTCGCGGTCCTTCGGGAAGTTTCGAGACGATCTCGATGACGGAGGTTCTCGAAAACCGCGTTCCTCCCGACCTGCTGCGCGATCGCATTGTCTTGATCGGACCGACAGCCTCGAGCCTCGAAGATGCTTTTTACAATCCTTACAGTACCGACGATTTTACCGCCCTCTACGGACTCGAAATCCACGCCCATATCGCCAGTCAGCTCGTGAGTGCGGCCTTGGACGGTCGTACCCTGATTCGCGTTTGGCCCGATCCCCTCGAATGGCTGTGGATTTTAGGCTGGTCGGGGTGCAGTGCGGCTTTAGGCTCGACCTGCCTCCGCAAACGATGGACGGCCGCCAGTATCCTGCTACTCGGCGGCATTCTGGTAGCCGTTTCCTACGGGGCGTTTCTCATGGGGTGGTGGGTTCCCGTCGTCGCACCGCTGTTGGCCGTTACCGGCTCTGCCGTAACCGGAACGAGTTACGTACTGTGGAAAAACCTAAGATTGTCGCACCGACAGTTAGAAGAGTACGCTCGAACTCTCGAACAAAAGGTGGCCGAACGGGCCGAACAGTTACAGCGCTCCGAAGAAAAATTTGCCAAGATATTTCGCGTCAGTCCGAGTCCGATCGCCATCGTCTCGTTAGAGGATGAGAAATACCTCGAGGTCAACCAAAGTTTTCTCAAAATCACGGGCTACAGTCGCGAAGAAATCGTCGATCGCGCGGTTGACGAGATCGAATTGTGGGGCAGTCGGCGATCGCGATTGGAACTGCTCGCACTCCTGACCCGTCGGGAGGTTGCCAATAACTACGAACTGAAGTTTCGGACGAAAAACCGCGATAAAAGAACCGCTCTGTTTTCGACTGAAACGGTCGACCTACGCGGACAAGAGTGTTTGTTAGCGATACTCCACGATATTACCGAGCGCAAACGTGCTGAAGCCGCCCTCGAAACGGCCAACCGACAGCTCCATCACATCGCCACCTCAGACAGCTTGACCCAAATCGCCAACCGCCGACGGTTCGACGAATACTTAAACCACGAATGGCAGCGAATGGCTCGCGAACGACAACCCCTATCGTTAATTTTGTGCGATGTCGATGATTTCAAGCGCTTTAACGACACCTACGGCCATCCAACGGGAGATGTGTGTTTGAAGCAAATCGCCCAGGCCATGCGTCGCTCTGTGAAACGTCCGGCAGATTTAGTCGCTCGCTATGGCGGCGAGGAGTTTGCGGTCGTTTTACCCAACACGCACGCCAACGGAGCGCTAAAAGTCGCGCGGGCAATTCGAGAGGAAGTCTGGAAACTCGCGATTCCCCATGCCACCTCTCGCGTGAGCGATCGCGTCACCTTGAGTCTGGGCGTCGCGACTCAAATTCCCGTTTTCGCTCGTCTGCCAGAGTTACTCGTCGCCGCCTCCGATCGCGCCCTTTACGAAGCGAAAGCTCGAGGTCGAAACTGTGCCGTCGCGCAAACGATTTGAGACAAGGGAACAAGTCTGTTGGCGGTGTACGTTGGCGGTGCGCCTCTTTCAGGGAAGAGTTAAGAGTGTAGAGTGAAGAGTTAAAGAGGAATTCCCACTCTACACTCTGCCCTCTGCACTCTTCACTGATAAACACGCACCCTACCACTCTTCACTCTTCCCTGTCTTCATCTTCCCAAACGATTGGGAATTCCTTCACAGCCACCGGGAATGGTTTTACGGGTTTTTTCGCCTCCCCAGGCGCAACAGTAGTATCGCTGGGCGTCGGACATCCGCTGTACGTCGGTAAAATCGGCATCTTCGACGACTGCGCCCGTGTATTCTCCAGTTTGATAGTTCGGCGGATCGGTGCGACTGCGGGGCGTGGCACGTTCGGCGGTTCCGTAAAACAAACGGGTTCCTTTTAAGTCCACCCCGGCTAAATTGGCTTCGTACAAGATCGATCGCGCGAGGTTCGCTTTGACTAAATCGCTGTGACTCAAATTCGCTCGTACCATGTTCGCATCGCTGAGATCTGTCCAGCGTAGATCGGTGTGTTCTAAGTTGGCTGCTGCCAACATGACCCCTAAATCGATAACTCGGGTTCCGTAGGCGCGATCTTCGGCGTAACCGCCCGTGCCGTCGAGAATCGGACGCCCCAACCGGCGATCGCGCTTCAACGGCGTCAACAATCGAGATTGGGATAGAAATCGTATAATTTTGGCTTTTCCGGCTGCATCGACGCTGCTGAGAATGGCGGCGGTACGTCCTTCGGCGATCGCGCGTTCTTGCGGCCAGTCTTCGAGCAACCCTTCGTCGTTGAGGGTTAAGTCGGAAACCCCTTGAAAATAAGCGTCGATGGTTTGTTGTTGGGTGATGCGGTTTTGTTGAATCGTCAGATCCCGCGAAATCACGTACTGCTGCCACGCCACGTATACCGCGAGGATGGCGATCGCGATCTGTCCTAACGCCCCGACGATTTCCCCGAGGGCGCCGACGGCGTCCCAGTTGATTTGAATGGCGCGAGCTCCTTGTTGATTGGAGGTACTCAGCATCAACAATCCCGTGGCGGCGGCGAGTAACCCTAAAATGGCGATAATGAGTTTGCGCCAAGGTTCGGGAACGAGGTGCGTCCACAGTTTCGTCCAACTCGGTAGCAACAACACCAACGACACCAGCAAACTCGCGAGCGATCCCGTCAAGGCCAGCCAGAGACTGTCGAATGCGAGTCCCACGATCGCGATGACGATCGAACCTAAGACGATGGCGCTCGGGTAACGTTGTACGAAAGATAAGGTTTGCGATCGCACGGCAACTTCATCGGCCGCTGGCGAAGGTGTCGGAGATGCCGACCGACTCTGGCTCGTTTGGCTCGAAACCTCTGCCTTCTCTACGGTAGACTCGTTTTTCTGCGGCGACGCAGCGGTATTGGATTCCTGGTTCATCAGCAGTTGGATTTGTCGATCGGGAGGTTAGGGAGATATACTCGTGGGTAGGAAATGTAAACGAGTATGTGTAAATCTAAAGAAAAGTTTAATTAATTGAATATTTCCGTAGTATTGCGGTAGTCTAAACCTATAGAAAGTGCTAAGCACATCTGTTTAAAGTCACTAGCCGCCGTTCCCATAATAGGGCTAGTTCATAACAAAACCATGCCCGCCCAGACTGAAACTCAAACAGCCTGGGCGGGTTAAATTTACAGATTCGATATAATCGCTCTATATCCAGAAGAGACGCTGGCGATGGAACATCTAGAGCAATACTATCGAGTGTTGGGGCTAGAACCGGGCGCTTCGCTCGAGGAGATCGATCGCGCCTACAGAGACTTGGCATTCGTCTGGCATCCCGATCGCATTCCTGGGGATAACTCGCGGCTCCAACATAAAGCCCAAGAAACCTTAAAATCGATCAACAACGCCCGCGATCGCCTGCGTTCCCTACACCGAAACGGCAGTCAAAACGGACACCGGAACGGAGCGCGATCGTCCGCGTCACCGCCGAAATCGCCTCAACCGCCGCCCCATTACGACGACGATCGCCATCGCCATCACCACCACCATCACCACCACCATCACCATCACCACCATCATCGCGGCTACCGACGCCCCCACACCCGCGACTACTGCAACGCCGACTTACATGGGGCGAACTTGCGAGAAAAAGACTTATCCGGGCGCAACCTCGAAGGCGCGAATCTCGTCGAAGCCAATCTCAGCGACGCCTTCATGCACCGTGTCAACCTGGCTGGAGCGAACCTGTGGGGAGCGAACTTATTTCGTGCCAACCTCCTCGAAGCCGATCTCAGTTACGCTATCTTGCGAGATACCAACCTCATCGGTGCCGATTTAAGCGGTGCCGATCTGACGGGGGCGGATTTAACCGGGGCGAAGGTGGGAACGGGAAACCGCCTCCTCGTCAAACTCACGGGGGCGAACTTAACGGGTGTCACGCTGCCAGACGGTAGAATTTACGATTGACACTCCCACGAATTCAATTCGTGGGATTCTTGGTTCAAAGATCCGACTTACACATTTGACTTCCGAGTCAAATGTCCAGAGGTCGATATCACGCCGGCGCGTTCGCTCCCATTCCAGAGAGCCTGTTCCGGTATGCCCTACCGTACAGTGGAGTCAAAAATCTTGAATCTCCGTGCTTGACGCTTGAAGCTTTTACCCACGCGAGCTATTTTCCGCGTGGAACCCCATAACTTCAGTAATCATCGGTTCTCATCTTTCGATGCCAGGTTTTTAAAGAGGTTAACTACCTGTGCCTCAACAAGTAGAATTGTAGCGTCGAAGCTTTTAAGCTTCAACGCGTTCGTCCCACGCTTAAAAGACGTGGGCTTTGCTCCCTTTTTTGTAAATCTGTTCTGTTTGTTTTCGTCCGTTCGTCCATGACTGCACTGCCCTCTCGATCGCCCGATATTACTAACCGTCTCGCCGAGGAATTGTCCCTATCGCGTTCCCAGGTTCAAAACGCCCTCGAACTGTGGAACGAGGGGGCGACGGTTCCGTTTATCGCCCGGTATCGGAAGGAACGCACTGGGGAAATGACAGAGGTGCAGTTGCGGGAACTGTTCGATCGCGCGACGTATTTAAAGGAACTCGACGATCGCAAAACGACGATTCTCGAGGAGATCGATCGCCAAGGAAAACTGACAGACGAGTTGCGCGACAAGATTCTCGAGTGTTCTCAAAAAACCGAACTCGAAGATCTCTATCTTCCCTATCGCCCCAAACGCCGCACCCGCGCGACGATCGCTCGAGAACGGGGCTTAGAACCCCTGGCGAGGGCGATCGCAGCCTGCAATACGCCCCAAAGTCGCCAGATCGATCTGTACGCAGAAGCCGAAAAATACCTCAACCCAGACCAAAAAATCGCCACCGCTGAAGACGCGTTAAACGGAGCGTCGGACATTCTCGCCGAAGCCGTCTCCGAAGACGCCGAACTGCGATCGCACCTGCGAGACATCTTCCTCAAAGACGGGATGTTTACCGCTCGCGTTAAAAAAGACTATCCCGAAGGAACCACCAAATACGAAACCTATCGCGATTACCAAATTTCCGTTCGTAAAATCGCCCCTCACAACGTTTTAGCCCTGTTGCGCGGGGAACGGGAAGGGATTTTAGACGTGAAACTCACCGCCGACGACGATCGCGTTTTAGCCCATCTCGAATCGCGGATAATTCAGGCTCGCGAGCGATCGCTGCGTCAGTTTTACCAACATCTCGTCAAAGACGCTTACACCCGTCTCCTCAAACCTTCGATCGTCAACGGCGTTCTCGCCGAAGTGAAAACCCAAGCCGACGAAGCCTCCGTCAAAACCTTTGAAGCCAACCTGCGGGCGTTGTTACTGGCTGCACCGGCGGGGCGAAAACCGACGCTGGGAGTCGATCCGGGCTTCCGCACGGGATGCAAAGTCGCCGCCCTCGACGATACGGGAAAATTCCTCGAATACCAAGCGATTTTCCCCCACCAATCCCAAGCCAAACGAGAAGCGGCGGCGAAAACCCTGACGCAGTTGATTCGACGCCACCGTATCGAACTTATCGCGATCGGAAACGGAACCGCCAGCCGAGAAACCGATCGCTTCGTCGGCGAGGTGCTGAAAGGGTTGGAAAATCCCCCGGTTAAAGTCATGGTGAACGAATCCGGTGCGTCGGTGTATTCAGCCAGTGAGGTGGCGATCGCGGAATTTCCCGATCTCGATGTGACTGTGAGGGGGGCGATTAGCATCGCACGGCGGTTACAAGATCCCCTGGCGGAGTTGGTGAAAATCGATCCCAAATCCATCGGCGTGGGACAATACCAACACGATGTAGACCAAAAGTTACTCAAACAGAAACTCGACGAAACCGTCGAAAGTTGCGTGAACTACGTCGGCGTCGATCTCAACACCGCTTCCAACGCCTTGTTAACGTCGGTGTCGGGATTGTCGGCGTCGGTAGCGAACAATATTGTGGCGTATCGCGATAAAAACGGTGCGTTTACCAACCGCCGTCAACTATTGAAAGTGCCGAAATTGGGTCCGAAAGCCTTTGAGTTATCGGCGGGATTTTTACGAATTCGCGATGGCAAGAATCCGTTGGACAATACAGCGGTTCACCCGGAAAGTTACAAGGTCGTGGAGGCGATCGCCCAAGATTTAGGAGTATCGTTGGAACGACCGGAAGCGATCGCAAAACGGTTGAAGGCGATCGATCTCAAAAAATACGCTACCGACCGCGTTGGCGAACCGACACTGCGCGATATTTTAGCTGAATTGGAAAAACCGGGACGCGATCCCCGCGACGAGTTTGTTTATGCAACCTTTAAAGAGGGAATTAACGAACTGTCGGATTTAAAAGAAGGCACGATCTTAGAAGGTGTAGTTACGAACGTTACGAATTTCGGCGCGTTCGTGGATATCGGCGTTCATCAAGACGGCTTAGTTCATATTTCTCAGCTCGCCAATCGTTTCGTTAAAGATCCGAATACGGTGGTCAAAGTTGGGGAAGTGGTAAAAGTGAAAGTGTTGGAAGTCAACGAAAAATTGAAGCGAATTAGTTTGTCGATAAAAGCCGTTGATTGAAGCGATCGTCGAGATGAAACGGACACTTACCGGATGCGCTTATACTCCCAAACTTACCAGTTTTCAGGAAGGGTGCATCTCACTTTTTTAAAAAGTATGAGTCTGAAGTAGGTTGGACTTTGCTCAGGAGTAGTCAACTCTTCACTCTTGACTCTTCACCGTCTGACGCAAGGCTTCGATGATTTTAACGTTGGCTTTGGGAAAAGGATACTCGTCGAGTTCGTCCAGCGTCACCCAGCGAATTTCGTCGCATTCGAGGGGTTGGGGATCGCCGGAAAGGTGACGACAGTGGTAGACGTTGAGAGAAACTTTGAAGTGAGTATAGGCGTGTTCGACAGTGATGATATGCTCGCCCACTTCGATGTCGATGTCGAGTTCTTCTTTGATTTCGCGGCGAATACAGTCGGTGACGGATTCGTCGGGTTCGATTTTTCCGCCGGGAAATTCCCACATTCCGCCGAGTAGCCCTTTGGCGGGACGACGATCGATCAGGATTTTTCCGTCTTCGCGGACGATGACGGCGACGCCGATGTGTTTGTGGGGGATGGGATTGCGGGTTTCGCGCATGGGAAGTTCCGATTGCAGATCTAAGTTGTACGCTTGACAGGATTCGCGCCAGGGACACAGCAGACAGGCGGGATTTTTGGGGGTGCAAAGGGTCGCCCCTAAGTCCATAAACGCTTGGTTGAAGTCCCGAGGACGTTGGCGATCGAGTAGGGTTTCCGATAGCGCCCACAGGGATTTTACGGCTTTTGAGGGGGGAACGGGTAAGGCTGTCAGTCGCGCTAAGACGCGTTTGACGTTTCCGTCGAGAATGGCGACGGGTTGGTTAAATGCGCCACTGAGGATTCCGCCTGCGGTACTGCGTCCGATTCCGGGGAGAGCGATGACGTCGTCGTAGTGCTGGGGAAATTCGCCGTCGTGTCGATCGCGGATGTGTTGGGCGGCGCGGTGCAGGTTGCGGGCGCGGGCGTAATATCCCAATCCTTGCCACGCTTTTAACACGTGCTGGATGTCGGCGTTGGCGAGGGTTTCAATATTGGGGAACCGCTGCAACAAGCGATCGAAGTAGGGAAGAGCGGTTTTGACTTGGGTTTGTTGCAGCACGATCTCGGAAATCCAGACGCGATAGGGCGTCGGTTCCCGTCTCCAGGGCAGATCGCGACCATGGCGATCGTACCAGTTGAGGAGCGATCGCCGTAGCTGCTGGATTTCGCTGCTGTTGAAGGGGGTGGGGAGGGAATTCGAGATCGTCTTGTCCTCGGTGGAACTCGCTTAACCGGTGTCATTGTATCGGAGAATTCCACAGATTTTCGGGAACGCGATCGCTTGGGCTGAGATTTTTGATAATGCGCCTAACCATTATAAAACATAAAACGCGATCCGAAACTGTAAAAAAACGAACAGTTTTAAGTCAAGAATTGCGAGCGTCTCGAAAATTTTAATAAATTTTGACAAATACACGCTACAAGTCGAACGTTCGGGCAGCTAACGGTCTAAAATCGACCTATTAAAATTGTCGATCTGTTCGATCGAAGGAGGCGATCGCACTCAGACAACCCGTCGATCTCCAATGTCTTGAAATTTTGACAAATGGAGGGGGTGAGGTGGGCGGAGATCGCAGTTGAATGCGAACGAGGGGATCGGGAGGCTTCTAGAAAAAGTGTAAAGATAAAGGGTAAGGGCTATGGTAACTCCAATAGGTGAGACGATGCCAGTCGATCGAAGTCCTCGAGAAAGGCGATCGCGCGATATTTCTGTGTTCCGAAACCAGCATTCCAAACCTGTTTCCGGTGTGTTTCCTACAATTTATTCAACGTTGTCCGTTGAGGCGCTCGTGTCGCAGGTGCTATCGCAATACGCCATCGCTCCAGTGGTGTCTTGCTGCTTTTGGCATCGGGGTTTGAGCGACGTTTACTTGGTCAAAACCGAAAAACGCCCCTACATTTTGCGAGTGTCTCACCATCACTGGCGCTCGGCCGCCGATATTTATTTTGAATTAAATTTGCTCGACTTTTTCCGACAGCAAGGATTGCCCGTCGCTCATCCGTTGCAAACGACAGACAACCAAATTGCGGTAACGATTAACGCTCCTGAAGGTCAGCGGTACGCCGCGTTGTTCGTTTATGCTGACGGTGAAGTTCCGCTCGGAGATCTCAACGTCGCTCAAAGTCGCCAGTTAGGGGAAATTTTAGCCAAGTTGCACTGCGCCTCGCTGTCGTTTCAAACGCCGTTTCGTCGAGACGATTTGTGCGAAGAATATTTATTCGATCGCTCGTTCGAGACGATTTCGCCGTTTTTACAACATCGCCCTCGAGATCTCGACTATCTCAACGAGGCGATCGCCCACAGCAAATCCTGTTTGCAGGCGTTACCGAAAACCGAGCCGTACTGGGTGGTGTGTTGGGGCGACCCCCACAGCGGTAACGCGCATTTTACCCCAGACGGCGGCGTGACGCTGTTCGATTTCGATCAATGCGGCTACGGTTGGCGAGCCTTCGATCTGGCGAAATTCCTACATATTGCCTTGCGGACGGGAATTAGCAGAGGGATTCGCAACGGGTTTTTAGAAGGGTATCAAAGCGTTTCCCCACTTGCAGAGAAGGAAGTGGAGATGTTGCAACCGCTGACGCAAGCGGCGCATTTTTGGAGTTGGGCGATCGCGCTGACGAACGCGGCGTTTCATAACTACAGCCGTCTCGACGACAGTTATTTTACGCAGCGGTTGGAACAGTTAAAGCTGTTGCGATCGCACGATTGGCAATTATTTTAAGCTTTCTCGAGATCCCCATCACCCCATCACCTCATCACCCCATTCTTTCGCCACTTGACGTTCGGCCTCGAGAAGTCTGCGGTGAATCTCGTCCCAGTCGGCGGTTGCGGCGTCGAGATCCTGTAACAGTTTTCCTCGTTCGAGATAGAGGAGACGATTGGCGAAGGATTTCGCCGTGTCGAGTTGGTGGTTCGCCATGATAATCGCGATCTCGAGCTGGGAAGCAATGTCGGCGAGGATTTGTAAAAGGGTGTGCGTGCGACCGACATCGAGGGCTGATGTGGGTTCGTCGAGGAGGAGAACGGCGGGTTCGGTGACTAAGGCGCGAGCGATCGCCACCAGTTGACGCTGGCCGACCGAGAGTTGTAACTCTGTTTTACCCATCCAGTCGCTCGGGATGTGGAGTCGCTGACACCAGGTATCGACGCGTTGTTGGATTTGGGGTTTGCTCGTTCCGCGTAGTTGCAGGGGATAGGCGATCGCCTCGGCGACGGTCATCTCGAGCAGTTTCGATTCTTGCAGAACCAGGACGATTTGACGCCGCAGTTCGAGAACGGGAATCTCGCCGATATCGCGATCGCGAAAGCGCACCGTTCCCCGACTCGGATCGCTGAGGCGGTTGAGAAGCCGCAACAGTAGGGATTTCCCCGCTCCTGAAGGGCCGACCAGCGCAACGCGATCGCCGCGATCGACCTCGAAGGAGATATCTTCGAGGAGGGTCTTCGTTCCGAGGGATGCAGTGAGGGTGACGTTTTCGAGTTGCAGTTCCATATTGGTGATGAATAATCTATGTGACGCAGCCGGAAAATTTGACTGAAATCCGCTCGATGAACTGTTACCGCGTCACGCACTGCCCCATCATTATCGTCCCATCATCCCATCGGTTCGATCCAACGGCGTTGGAGGGCGATGTCGAGAAGGAGTCCGGCGATCGCGAAGAGTCCCAAGCTTTCGAGGGGATAGAGAAATAGGGACAGTTCGATCGCTCTGGGATCGATGGCGTTTTCGATTTGAGCTAAACCGCGCACGAACCCAAAGGCGAGAACGACACCGGATTTGAGGTGGGAGTTACGATCGCGACGTACGGCGTAGCGGTAGGTCATTCCGAAGAGAACGCCACTGAAGGCGACGATCGCCATCCGCAACAGGAGATCGATCGCGTCGGTTTGGGTGGTGTACGCCAGGGGAAGGTGGGTCAGAGTCACGGCGATCGCGCAGAGAACGCCTGCTTTGAGAGATTCGAGGCGATCGCTCGAGTTGTTGGAGAGGGGAAACTTCACAGCGTTCGATCGGGCAACGTCGATAGTAGGGCGATCGCTACCATATCAGGTTCCGGCATCCCCGAGCGGTCTCCGTTCCGTGCGTCCACTCGCACGACTTGCGAGGTTTTGCGTAGAATGAAGTGAGAAAGACGCGAGCGATCGTTCGGTCAAAGGGCGCTTCCGACACTTTGGCTTCCGTGATTTTACGATACCAGAAATTTTAATCAATTTTTAAGATTTTAATTAGATTGAATTATAAAAACCCCAAGAATCAATTGAAGAGGGTTGAAAAATCGTATAAAGCCACTTTTGATACAAAACAGTAAAGAGCGCTTTTCATAAAATAATCTTGACAGAGCTATCTCTCTCAGCTAATCTAGCTAGTAAAGAGATTTACGTATTTCTACGTAAAGAAATCCACTAGGCAACACGACTCAAGCGCGGCAGGCGGTTCGATCTGTCATTCAGGCGTCACTGCTACCCGCTTTGAAGAGAGAGGAGGGTTAACGACTGAATTGCTGAAATTGACGTCGTTGGCGTCCTCAATGGGATATAGGGAAGAGTCATGAAAGGGAATTCTACGTATACGAGTCCATCTGCTGACTGGCTTAAGCTAACGCTCATCAGCCTTCTACTCGGTGGAGCTGTAGCTTTACCGATGTTGGAAGAAACATCGTGGTTTCAAGATAGAAATCCAGAACGTCAAGGTCAAACCGTTGGCGTCCGTTAACCCACTCAGTCAGAATGCTGGCGTCGTGGCGTTCCGGTTGGGTTCGTTAGATTGAGTTTCTCGTTTCGATCGCAACAGTGGAACGGGGTTCTTTCAGACAAGTTTTGGGATAGAACAAACGGAGACGGTTCGTTTGCAAGAGCGAACCGTTTTTTTTGAGTTCTTTCGGAAAAACGTCCTAAACCTCTGTATTCTCTGTGTTCTCTGTGTCTCTGTGGTGAATCGCGTCCCGGCGATAGGATTCCTAAACTTCCGAGGAGACGGCGTTGGTGAGGGTTTTCACATAGGCGCGATCGCAGCGTGGTGTTTCCACTTCCGTCGCCGGTTGATAGCCGAATTTCTGGTATAACCTAACTGCTTCAGCGAGAACGCTGGCGGTTTCAATCCAAATCTGTTTGAATCCCCAGTTGGCGATGTCCGTTTCGATTGCTTTAAGGAGAAATTTACCCAATCCGACGCCGCGAGCCGAGGGGTGCAGGTACATTTTACGGAGTTCGACGGCGCGATCGCCGCGAGAAATCGGGTAAAATCCCGCCGTTCCCACAATTTCGCCGTGGCGTTCGACGACCCAAAACGCACCTCCGGTATTTTGATAGAATCGTTCGACTTCAATGGAATCGCGATCGCTATCGTCCGGTTCCCAGGGTAAGCCGTACTCCGCTAACACCGTGGCGATGACGCGGGAAGCCGAATCGCGATCGCCTGGCGTCCAATCCCGAATCAAAAAATCACGATAGGTTCTCATTATTCTAAGATTGACGTTCGATCGCCAATTGTACGAGCTGACGGACTAACTCAGAAAACGGAATTCCCGTGGCGTTCCAGAGTTGGGGATACATACTCGTGGCCGTGAAACCGGGGAGCGTGTTAATCTCGTTGAGGTAAATTTCTCCCGTGTCTTCGGCGTAGAAGAAATCCACTCGCGCCAATCCCGCCGCATCAACCGCGAGAAAAGCTTCGATCGCCAAATCGCGAATTCGACGAGACACCGTTTCCGGAAGCGGCGCGGGAATTAACAACTCGGCGCGTCCTTCGGTATATTTAGTTTCGTAATCGTAAAAGTCGCTGTCGAAGGTAATTTCGCCGACGACTGAGGCTTTCGGATTGTCGTTTCCGAGAACCGCACATTCGACTTCCCTAGCGTTAGCGATACCCGCTTCGACAATGATGCGGCGATCGAAACTGGCGGCGCTATCTAAAGCCGATTCTAACTCGTCGCGCGATCGCACCTTAGAAATCCCCACCGACGATCCCAAATTCGCCGGTTTCACGAAACAGGGATAGTTCAAACTTTCTTCAATATCGTCGCAGAGTTTGGGAAACACGCAGGGATTCGACCAAATTTGCGATCGCAGGATTTCGCAATACCGAACTTGCGGTAAACCCGCCTGCGCGAAAGCCGACTTCATCGCCAACTTGTCCATCGACACCGCCGAGCCGAGAACCCCCGAACCCACATAAGGAACCCGCATCAATTGCAGCAAACCTTGAACGGTTCCGTCTTCGCCATTGGGTCCGTGGAGGACGGGAAACCAAACATCAACCTCCGTCACTTGAGGAGGAAACTGCCACAATTGCGCTTTGTCGTCGCTTTCCTCACTCAGCGGTTGCGCCGAGTCTAGCACCTGTCGGGCAATTTCGGGTCGATGCCAGCGTCCGTCTTTCCCAATATAAAATGGAATTACGTCGTAGCGAGTGGCGTTGTCGTCGGTGGCGAAAGCGTTGGCGATCGCTCTGGCTGAATAAATCGAAACTTCATGTTCTCCCGAACGACCTCCGAACAGCAAACCCACTCGAGCTTTTGACATAGTTTCCTCACGATGGCGACGTTGTGAATATATTTTTCGTATTTAAGATGTGCTAATTATACTGAACCACCGTGTGGCGTGGGTGGATGCGTTCGGTGGAAGCCTCGGAACAACTCGACCTCGATGCGACTCCTCCAGGCGATCGCTCTTCAACGGACTGGTGGAGCGAGGGGGGAAGATTCCCGCGATCGTAAAAGCGATTTGTCTGGGTTCGATCTCGATTTTGCCATACTGAATATAGATTCATCGGCGATCGCGATAACCATGCAAGCTCCTCCTCAACATAAACTCCTCTTGCTCCAACTCCCCCATGAAATCGATCTAACGGTAACACCGGAGCAGTTTGCTGCTTTAGCTGCGGCCAATCGAGATCTGAGACTCGAGCGTACAGCCACCGGACATCTCATTGTGAATCCACCAACGGGTAGCGAATCGGGCAAACGAAATGCGAAAATTATCACTCAACTTGGAGTTTGGGGTGAAGCCAACGAGGGACTTGGAGAATATTTTGACTCCTCAACTGGATTCGAGTTACCCAACGGGGCCAATCGATCGCCAGATGCTTCTTGGGTGTGTAAAGAGCGGTGGGAGGCTCTGACACCCGAGCAGAGAAAGGGGTTTGCACCGCTTTGTCCTGATTTTGTAATCGAACTGCGTTCGGAAACAGATCGTATTAAAGATCTACGTGCCAAGATGCAAGAGTATATGGAAAATGGTACGCAGTTAGGTTGGTTAATCGATCCGCAAAATAGGAGAGTTGAAATTTATCGTGCAGGTCGATCGGTTGAAGTTTTGGAAAATCCAAGTACGTTGTCGGGAGAGGCGATTTTACCGGGGTTTGTACTCAAGTTACAACGGATTTGGGATTAGTGGTTTTGGGGATGCGATCGAACAAGGCTGATGTGTTGCAGCGTCGATAAATGATAGGTCGTGACCCAAAATTTTGACCTCGCCGTAACGCACCGCTTATCGCGTGTCGGGGTGAAGGGTTTCTATCAGTTCGACGATGACATCGAGACTGCGATCGAGCATATAGAAAAAGTCTTCATACGTTACTGTTTCCTCTTCCTCCGGTTGGGGAACCGTTCCGTTTGCACGTCCGATATCGATTCCGTAGCGATCGACCCAATCGACGCAAACCTCGTAGTCAAGTAGGATTGCTATACAATAAAATTGAGCCGATCGACGCTGAATTCTACTCTGTATGTCAGCCAAGGATGTCTATCACGATACAGTCAAGACAGTCAAGGTTGCTCTCACAAAAGACGGATGGGTCGTTACCCACGATCGGGTGCATCTCACTTTCGTAAAAACACAAAAATCATGGTAAAATAATATGAGTAGATATATCTAAAAAATTTCAAAATGAACTTAAACTCCGAAGAACGAGAAAAGCTACAAGAACATCTCAAAGCGGTGGCTGAC
>NZ_JAQNCQ010000257.1:0-3537 GCF_028368005.1 Geitlerinema sp. CS-897
CGATCGTGATTTAAACGCAGCGATTAATTTGGAATGTGCGGATAGCTCGGCCGTGCAAGCCTAGTGATGGAAAGGTCTCCGAAGATCCAAGCTAGGAACTGAACATCAAATGATTAAGTTTGAGTAAGTTTTAGAGAGCGGTTACAGACTGAGTGGGCGTGCGAACCATAAGCTTGTTCGTGTCCTCAATTGCTGCAACAGTCCGAGTCGGTGATGGCGGGGATGGGAATAATGACATCGGTGGGATCGAAAGCGGGAATGAAGCCGCGATCGACCGGAGACAAATCGCGAAAGCTTTCGTTTTCGAGTTGTCCGCCACCGACAGTTCCGCTTCCCAAAGGATCGGCAATACCGTTAAGGGCGTCGCCGAGAAAACTTTCAGAAAATCCCCGTTCTTCAAATCCCCGACTTTCTTCTTCAGAAAAAGTAGGACGCAAACGCTGAGGGGGACACAACTCGATATTAGCGTTAGGATCGCGACAGGGATCGGCTGACGTTTGGGCGTTGGCGGAATCGATCGCGCCACTGATTCCGACGACGATCGCACATCCGGCGATCGACAGCCAACGGGAACAGTTGAATTTCAGTGAGTTCGACATGGTTCTTCAGTTTCTACCACCACAGACACAGTGGACACGGAGAGGCGAGTTTGAGTTCCGAGAATCAATTTAAAAGCGGAACGTCGTCCGAATAGTTCCCACCACTAACGCCTCGCTGTCGGAGTTATGTTCGGGATTCGTGACGACGAACACCCCCGGCGTGATGGAAATGCGATCGGTCAGTCGCAAACGATAGAACAATTCAAAATGTAGCGACGTATCCTCGTCTTCCCCAAAAACCAGATTTTCCCCGTCTACCAGTTTCGGCGGTTGACCGAACAAAAACGCTAACAAATCGCCGTCGTTACCAAAGGGATCGGAATAACCCAAGGCGAATAAATACGTCGTCGTGGTCGATCGCGCCTCGGACTCGAGAGCGTCGGTAAAGAACCACGCCCCCCAGGTCGAAAACGTTAAATCCCGAGCGAACCTCCATTGTAACGTGCCGCTGATGGCGTTAATTTGGGCGGGTTCGTCGATAAACGAATTGGTGTCGGCGATGAAACTTCCCGTAAAGGTATCTAAGCGGCCGTTAGCGGAATACGCATTGATATAAGAGACACCCGCCAGTAAGTTCGGTGAGGGTTTCAGGAGAAGCTGCACCCCAGCCGCCGAATGTTCGCTGTTGAAAAATCCCCGTCCGTCGTTGGGATTGTCAGCGTCGCGAACCCCGTAAGCTGCTTGTAAGCGGATGGTATCTGTGACTAACCAGTCGAAACCGATTCCAGACTCGAGGCGACCGAGTTTGAAAGCGGGACTGGCTTCGGTGAAGCGAGAAATCGAACCGCGTCCGGCGTCGAAATAGGGAGAGTTAGCGGTGAGGACGCTGCTGAGACTGAAGCCGAGGGGACGTACCGTGAAGACGACGCGATCGCTAAACGTGGCGAAACGATATTCGAGTTTGCTGAGTTCGACCGAGTTGTTCGTATTACCTTGATAGGACAGCAACGCCATATCGGAATTGAACCCGACCGGATTGGCAAAACCGCGATCGCTGAAATTGGCCGCTTGGAACTCGAACCGCAGGCGATCGCGCCCCGTAAACGACCCCACGAACCCCAAGCGGCTTAAATGAGTAAAGACCGAATTGGTGGCTCCTTCCCCCGGCGGTTCGCCTCCGAATCCCGCAGAGAGGGCGAAAATCGACTCGCCCCCCATCACCAAGGTCGGTGAAAACTCTCGATCTTCTAACAGTGCGACGCGATCGCCCACCGTGTCGATGCGGCCGCGCAACGCCGAGAGTTCGTCGGCGAATTCCCGTTGCAGCCGTCGAACTCTCGCCCACTCCTCAGGATCGAGACTCGGTGCGGCGGCCGCAAAGCGATCGAGACAAGCGTTCAACCCCGCCGCGAACTCGTATCGCGTCAGCGATCGCGACCCTTGAAACGTCCCGTCGGGAACCCCAGCCACGCATCCGTACCGTTCGATCAGAGACTGCAACGCCTGATACGCCCAATCTGTCGGCTGTACGTCCGACAGTTGCGACACCGACGTCACTTGAGCCGTCCGAACCGGCCTCGCGCGATCGCCCCTCGCCGCCGATTTTAGCTGCGATCGCGCCGGGGACGAAAAAGAGGGCGGGTCGAGAAACGTCGCCTCTCCAACGTTCGATGGCGGAGACGGTCGAATTTTGGGGAGAGACGCCGCCTCAACTGACGACAGCATGGCGATCGCACTTGTTAGACCCAGAACCAAATATTTCAACATTCGATCGATTCTCCCCACAAGCCAACACGAACGAAAGTGCTACGCACCGCTCGACGCGATCGCAGAAGCTCCGAGAGATCTCGTCGCGTGCTGCAACACCGCTCCAACCCTACATACATATCACGGCTCAAAACGGTTCGCACGGCTCGCCCAACAACAAACTGCCACAGCCCCCCGATGGCTCGTCTCGTAACAGCGATTCTAAGTCAAACGTAAACACACGATAAATATCTTCGATCGTATCGGCGCGTTCTAAGTTGTCCATCCCTGCCGCGATCGTGTCCGGATCGACTGGAGGCGCTTGAAAAGCCAGCAACAAGCCTCGACGTCGAACCTGGGTGACGAAATGGAACGCTTGCATCCCACAACTGTTATTCGCGCTCAGTTGCGGGTCGAGACAGTAGGCGTTTTCTCGGGCCCGTCCCCGGCCGTGAATGCCGATGAGTTCCCCGTCTGTGTCGAAAACCGGACCGCCGCTCATACCCCGTTGGGTTTCGTTGTCGTACAGGATACTGTATCCCCCGTCTTCTGAGGGCGGAAAAACGGCCGTTAACCTTCCCGATACAGTTTCTCGCATCCGACGAGCGCTAGCGTCGTCGGGGTTGGGCCATCCCGAAATAAAGATCGCCTCGCCGGGATTTAACCCTCGCGGATCTCCCATCACCGCCACGGGATAATCGCGATCGCTCTCGAATTTAATCAGAGCGAGGTCGTATCCTCGAATCGTATCGCCAAACTCTCCCACTTCCTCGCCGAAGGTAACGATATTCTCTTTCGTCTGAACGTCATCGACAAAATGTACTTCTCCATCGCTGGTACGAATACCATAGACAGTATCTCGAGTTCTGACGACGTGAAGGGCGGTCAGAACGTAATAGGTATCGCCCTCGCGAGCGACGATCGCCCCAGAGCCAGGATTCCACTCTCGACGCGCTTCGATGTCGCCTTTTTGCAGCCCTTGCCCGATAACGACCGTGGTTACAGAAGCCACCGCATCGATTTCTTCTTCCGTGAGGGCTTGAGCCATCGTCAGCGGTACGGAAATCGCCACAGTCGCCAGCGAAGCCGCAGCCAGCATCGGAAGCTTAAAGACTGTCTGTCGAATCAATTGGAGGGAGCGATCGAATGGCGACATATCCGTTCGCAGAAGCGGTACGGAGCAGGGGAGCTTCTTCAGGGGAGAGGGAAGAAGGGGAGAGGGGGAGATGGGGAGAAGGGGAGAAAGGGAGAA
>NZ_JAQNCQ010000258.1:0-15612 GCF_028368005.1 Geitlerinema sp. CS-897
GCAAGGGAGAGGGGGAGCAAGGGAGAGGGGGAGAAACTATTAACTGTTCCCTGTTCCCTGTTCCCTGTCTTCACTGGTGACTGGTGACTGGCGACTGGTGACTGGCGACTGGTGACTGGTGACTGGTGACTGGTGACTGGTGACTGGTACGACTGTATAAAGAATCGATCGCCGAATTCGCGAATATCTCGCAACACCGATCCGGTATAGTGATCGGTCAGTGTCGCTGTATGACCGAATGCTCCCACTATCTCTGTTTGCTGCGCTGACACCCGTGTCGATCGCGATGGCACGACCTCACACACAGCTATATGAGAATCGCTTATCCTCAGAGATGGCGCAAGTCTCGTCTTCTGAGTCTTCGCCGTCTGAATCCTCACCGCCTCCTGAAGAGGAGATCGAAGACGTGCCGTTCGTTGAAGTCTTTTTTCCGACAGAAATGCGGCCGCTTCCGGGGCGTCTCGATACCGTTCCCGTCTTCAACAGCAACAGTCCCGAAGTCGTTCTCGAAGAAGGGGTCTTGTTATCGACGTTTCCCCCGGAAGACCGCTCCCATCCCGACGCTCATCTCGATTACGCCTTCGAGGGGCGGTTCGACATTTTTACCCACCACATCGCTCGGGCCCGCACGCGATCGCAAACTCGAACCCTGTTTCAAGGGATTTTGCTACACAATCCCAGCGATCGCACCGTGCGCGTCGAAGTCCTCCACGGGGCTAGCTATCTCACCCGTCCCGATGCGTTGTTCGTCGAACTTCCCGATTACGTCGACGATCGCCTGGGAACGGTGTACTCGGGACCCGGTAGCCGCGCCACCAACGATGTATTGCGACGGAAACGCCAGGGAAACTGGCCCGCCGTCCTCGAACTCAAACCCGGCGACTATCGGATGTTGATGAACCTGCCGATTCCCGTCGGTCGCGTGGTTCCCTCCAGTAACGGGCGATCGACCTTGCTGCGTTTGTTGAGCGACGGGCCTGTGTACGTCGCCTGTTTGGCCATGTTCGCCCCCCGCAACGGCAGTAACGAACGTATCCCTACCCTAGAGGAATGGCAAACCCTGCTCGATACCACAGGCTTGTCAGGGCCGCGAGATCTCGAACCCACTCCGATCGATCGCATCTACGACGTAGACCGAATGATTTACTCTCGTGTCGCGGGGGTGGCCGTGGGATCGCGATGGGAAGCTCAACTGGTGGATTCCGGCAAACTCGAAAGCGATGACTCTCCGCAATTGACCGTCCCCGAACCGGGGCGATCGTTTTCTTACGGTTTGAGTACCCTGCATCGCGGACGTTTGGGAACCGAACAAATCCAAAGCGCCCAACTGGTACGCCGCTATCCCGACACCGCTTACTACGCCCACGGGAACTACGGCATCGAATACAACCTCACATTACCCCTGTTCAACCCCAGCAACAACCCGCGTCAAGTGTCGCTGCTGTTTCAAACCCCCATCAAACAAGATCTCGTCAACGGCGGGTTAACCTTTCTCGATCCTCCCGAAAACCGCATCTTTTTCCGAGGAATCGTGCGCGTGCAGTACAACGACGACGAGGGAACGCCCCAAACCCGTTACGTTCATCTCGTCCAACGTCGCGGTCAAGCCGGAGATCCCCTCGTGACCCTCAACATCCAACCGCGCAACAAACGACTCGTCGAAGTCGATTTTATCTATCCCCCGGATTCGACGCCCCCGCAGGTGTTGACAGTTCAAACGGAGACGAGGTGATGGGGACAGTCACCAGTCACCAGTCACCAGTCACCAGTGAAGATAGGGAACAGGGAACAGGGCATCTCGATTAATTCAAGCTTACTGAGAAAAAGGCTCTGCTATCGAAAATGGAGAACGAGATTTCAAGGATTTCAGCCGTTGAGTTTTGAGCTAGAATCAATTTTTCGAGGTTCCCAACAGTTAATAGTTTCTCCCCCTCTCCCCCTCTCCCCCTCTCCCTGTCTTCACCTCGATTCGCTAAGATGCGATCGCTCTCTTGTTAAAGGCGAACCGACAATGGCGAAACTTATCCTCGTCCGCCACGGACAGAGTACCTGGAACGCAGCCAATAAGTTTACGGGTTGGGTGGACGTTCCCCTCAGTCGGTTGGGACGGGAAGAAGCCCGCAAAGCCGCTGAGAAAATTCGTGAGTATACCGTCGATGTCTGTTTTACCAGTTTGTTGGTTCGGGCGATCGAAACGGCGGTGATTTGCTTGACGGAATACGAGGAAGTCTGTCGGGGGAGGAGTCCGGTTCTCAAACACGAAGCTGACGACCCTCACTGGCACGGCTGGGATAAATACGAGGGGGACGAAAGTATCGAATTGCCCGTGTTTACGTCGATGGCGTTAGACGAACGCTATTACGGCGACTTGCAGGGATTGGATAAAGCTAAAACCGCTGAAAAATACGGCAAAGACCGGGTTCACGAATGGCGGCGATCGTTTTCCGTACGTCCCCCCGGAGGCGAAAGTTTAGAAGATACCGTGGCGCGAACCTTACCGTTTTTCACCAGTCGCATTACGACGCATCTCCAACACGGCGATAACGTCCTCGTCGCCGCCCACGGCAACTCGCTGCGAGCGATTATCATGCACCTGGACAAACTCAGTCCCGAAAACGTGCCGGGATTGGAACTGGCGACGGGAATTCCCGTGATTTACGATGTCGATGCCGAAGGAAACGTTTCCAACAAAACCGTTTTGAACTAGGATCGGAGGGACAAATTTACCCCATCGCTCCATGTGTCGTTTGTTGGGCTATCTCGGGGAGTCCGTACAGCTCTCTCGCGTGCTGTGCGACCCCGAACACTCCCTCGTCGTCCAAAGTTACGAACCCCGCGAAATGACCTCGGGAGTCGTTAATGCCGACGGTTACGGGATTGGCTGGTACGATTCTCGGTCGGAGACAGAGCGATCGCACCCCTTCACCTACAAAAGTCTATTACCGATTTGGAGCGACGTAAATCTCGACTCCCTCAGTCGCTACGTGGTCTCAGACTGCATTCTCGCCTACGTTCGCGGTGCCACCCCCGGACAAGCCGTCGATTTAAGCAACTGTCAGCCTTTTGTTTCCCAAAACCTCACCTACGTTCACAACGGCTGTATCCAAAACTTCCGCCATACCCTCTATCGCCCCATCCGAGAACGCCTCAGCGACGAACTCTACCAAAGCATCCACGGTAGTACCGACTCCGAACATATCTTCGTCCTACTGTTGCACACCTGGCAAACTCATCCCAACTGGACGCTACACCAAGCCTTGAAAGCTACACTGCTGGAGTTGCGACAACTGGCAGACACTCACAATACCCGTCTCTCGGCGAACCTGGTTCTCAGCGACGGACGCAGCCTCGTCGCCAGTCGTTTCGCCAACCACGGCAGCGCCCCCTCCCTGTATTGGATAAAAGACGATGCTGCCTTTCCCAACGCGGTGTTAATCGCCTCGGAACCTCTGTTCCCCGGAAATTGGCAAGCGTTTGCAGATGGAAGCCTCGTGTGTGTAGGAGAAAACCGTGAGTTTGACTGGTACTATCTCGACTAATCCCACCCAAGACATCCTTCGCGACGCCTTTACCCAATGTCGCCAAACCACTCTCAAACAGTTTGCAGAACTCGACGAGGCGGCGTTTTGCTGTCAGTCTCACCCCGAATTCAGTCCGGTGGGGTGGCACTTGGGACATATCGGATTTACGGAGGAACTGTGGCTGTTACGGCATTTGGCGGGAACTTCGCCGATGCAGCCTCAGTTTCATCGGTTGTACGCCGCCGACGGTTTACCGAAAACGGAACGGGTACACCTCCCCAGTTTCGAGGACACTTGCGACTATCTGCAACGGGTGCGCGATGGGGTGTTTGCGTATCTCGAGGTGGCGGCAATCGAGAAACAAAAGAACCTGTGGTGGTTTATTTTGCAACACGAAAGCCAACACAGCGAAACGGTGGCGTTGGTATTGCAACAACAGAATTTATCGGCTTTACCGTTTTCCAAATCGGGGTCGAACTCGCCGCTAGAATTCGATAGCGTGACGGTTCCCGGCGGCGAGTTCGAGATGGGCAACGATGGAGTAGAGGCGGCGGATAACGAACGACCTCGCCATCGTCGGATTGTGGAAGAATTCGAGATCGATCGCTATCCCGTCACTTGCGGTCAATATCGACAGTTTATTGAAGTGGGAGGCTACGACAACTCGCAATATTGGTCTGATTCGGGGTGGTGCTGGATTCGCGAAAACGGCATCTCGACGCCGTTGTATTGGACGAACGATCCAGAATTCGACAACTATCCAGTCTGTGGTGTAAGTTGGTACGAAGCCAACGCCTATGCGAAGTTTGTCGGAAAGCGACTCCCCACGGAAGCGGAATGGGAAAAAGCTGCCCGTTGGAACCCGCAAACGGGAGATAGTCAGGTGTATCCTTGGGGGAACGACTTCCCCGATGCGTCTCGTTGCAATCACCGTCTGTTTAACCGAGGAACTACATCAGTTGATGCCTATCCCGACGGTGTGTCTTCGGTGGGTTGTTGGGATATGTTAGGCAATGTTTGGGAATGGACGACAACGATCTTCGACGGCTATTCTGATTTTGAATTTTTCCCCTATAAAGGCTATTCTCAAACCTATTTTGATGGGGAACATTACGTTCTGCGCGGGGGAAGTTGGGCGACGCGACCTTGGGCGTTACGGAGTGCGTTTCGCAATTGGTATCATCCCCACGTTCGGCAGATTTTTGCCGGATTTCGCTTGTGTAACCTTTGAAGGTTTGCAACGAAGCTTCTAAGAGCGTAAGTCGAAATACTTAAGGTCACTTTGAAAAAGATGTGACAAGATGGGGGCGACTTGTTTTAACCCATCCGGTCATGTTTGAATCTGAAGATCGCGAAGCTGATTTCGAGGAGTATATCGAAGTTCGAGAGGTAAGTTGGTGGGATCGACTGACCAATTCCTTCATGTTGTCCCTAATGGGAATCTTGTTAATTGTTCTATCTTTTTTTATTTTAATTGGGAACGAAGGACAATCCGATCTGAACAAAGTCGCCCTCAGTACCGTCCAAATTTCTTCGGAAACGCCTAATATCGGGCATATCGGTAAACCGGTTGCAACAACGGGAATTATTCGCAGTTCGGAGTTATTAGGAGATGAATTTTTTCTCAAACCCGCTCCCTACATTGCCATGGCGCGATCGGTCGATATGTATGTTTGGGTCGAACGTCGCGAAGTTGAATCGAAAATCAATGTCGGTGGTTCTGAAACACGAAAAACAACGGTAACTTATTCCCAAAAGTGGAAGCCGATTGGCAATTTAAAGAGTACGAAGACGATATCGAGAACAGATCGCCGAAAAATAACAGAAAGTGCAGATTCAAGCCGTTTTTTAAAGCCAGAAAACCACAATAATCCCAAGCCAGCTATTCCCAATGGCTCTCGTAAAGTGTCTCGGGCACGAATTGGTATTTACGAGCTTGATATGACCCAGTTTGACGATCCGATGGTCAGTGGTGTAATTGAAGCATTTAACGAGAACTCTATGGTGGGATACAACGATATCCCTACGCGAACTCCAATTTATCCGAGTTCAGAAACCCTGAATCTCACGCCAGACACTGAAGTTTCGGGAAGTTATCTCTATAAATCTCAATATAACATTGCAAATCCAAAGGTGGGAGACTTACGCATTCGTTATGCAGTTTTTCCCGCCAATACGACGGCAACGGTGATGGGTCAACTCGAAGCCAATAACCGCATCGTTCCCTACGTTCACAGCAACAATCATAGTCTATACCGTCTTTTTCCTTCAAATCGCGAAACGACGAACGCTCGGATCGAAAAAGAAGATTTGTACTTTACTTGGATACTTAGATTTGTGGGATTTGTAATGATGTGGGGTGGTTTCGCTGCGATCGTCGAACCGATTAATGTCGTGCTCGACATACTCCCCATCTTAGGCTCGATGAGCCGTCGCGTTACGGATACAGTGACGATGTGGATCGCGTTGAGTTTGACCGTGACAACGATCGTGGTCTATCGTACAACCCAAGATTTAGAGACGCTGGCGATCGCGTGTCTCGTTGCTTTTTTCGGGACGCTCTCTCTATTTGCTATTCAGAGAAGAAGCCAAGCTTAGCTAAAAAATTGAAAGGCGATCGCGGTATCGTACAGCAGCGATCGAAAGAGCTTGAAGTCACTCAAAGCTATGCTCTTGTTCCTAAATACTAGCCGTTCTAGGAAAGTATTTTAGGTCAATGTTTGAAGTTTAAAAAAGACAAAAGCATCTGGATAAAATTCTATGAACGAGTTTATTGGAATATTACCCGCAGCCGGATTGGGGTCTCGCTTGCAGCCATTTCGATATGCGAAAGAGTTGTTGCCCGTTTTTTTTAAAACAGACGATCGCGAGAATGGAAAACGAGTCTATCCTCGAGCGGCGGCGGAGTACTCTATTCAAGCGATGCGCCATGCTAACATTCAATTTGTATTGACGGTTATCTCCGATCGCAAAACTGAAGTTATTAAATATTTTAGTGACGGTCGAGATTTCGATATCAATATAGCCTATTTGCATCAAAAAGAGCCTTATGGATTGTCTGATGCAATTAATAAAGGCTTTCAATGGTATAAAAACTCTTATGTTTTTTTGGCTCTTCCAGATACAATTTTCTATCCTTTTCATGCTATCCGTGCCATTCGAGAGGAAATTTTAGCGTCCCAAGCAGATTTGGTTTTAGGCGTTTTTCCAACCTCTAAACCCGAGCAGTTAGGGCCGGTTCGCTTTGATTCAAGCGGTAAGGCGATCGAGGTCTTAGACAAACCCAAGGTATCGAGTGTTTTTAACACTTGGGGAATTGCAGGGTGGTCTCCCACGTTTTCTAAACTGCTGAATCAGTATATGGCGATTTCACTGGAAGCTCAAAAACAACCCATTGGTAATATATTTAACCTCGCGATTACTCGCGGACTAAATGTTAGAACAGTTTTCTTTAAAGATGGAGAATACATCGATTTGGGAACGCCAGAAGGATTGGCTCATGTCATTCTCAACCGTGAATTATCGGGGCTTAAGGAAATATAAAGAAAGAGTTTGAGGCAAGACATTCAGATAAAGAGGCAACAAACTTATACGAGGGTGCATCTCAAAAATGTAAATTCATCGAATTGGGCGCACTCAATTTCCAGATCCCCGGCATCTCCAAGATGCCGGGGATCTTATACCGGAAGTGCTAATCGGGAATTTTGCCACCCAAAACTGATGTTTTTGCACTCATTGAGATGCACCCCTTATACGATACGACCGATCGCACATCAGAACGTTACAAAATATTTAAATATATGGCGATCGCACGATCCTATGGGATACCGTGGGCGGTTAGATGCTGAAACTTACTAAAATCTCTAGGTTTTGATTTGTTTTGACTAAAATCGGATTTAGATCGGTCGCTCAGTTTGCGTAACGCACTACCATCAGTTGTCTGTTTCGTGACAAGAACAGGTTAGAGATAGAGGTTTTATCGGAACATCAATTTGGCGTCTTCGTACTGACTGGAAAACAATTTTTCAGTCAGATAGTTTAGCGTGAAAAATTGCGACTCAAGACAAAAAATGGCACGGATTACAATCTTAGCAGTCGGTTCTCGTGGAGACATTCAACCGGGCGTTACGGTCGGAGTCGAACTGAAGGCGGCCGGTCATACCGTGACGGTCGCAACGCATCAGTTATTTGAGTCGTTCGTTCGCAGCTACGGACTCAATTTTACTCCGCTATGCGGCGATCCCGAATACTGGCACAGTGGTAAAGAATGGACGGATACTAAAGGTCAAGGGTTTGATTGGATTCGTGCCAACAGTCAGCGTATTGTCGAAATGGGACGACGCTATTTAGACGATCTGTGGAATGCTTGTCAAGGTGCCGACGCTATTTTTTGGCATCCGTTAGCCTTAGTGTGCGATCGCATGGCGCAAGCTCTCGGTATCCCGTCTTTTGCGTTGGCACCAGCACCGGCAACGCCAACAAGAGCGTTTGCTTGTCCGTGGGTATCCGGTTTGTTCGTAGACGGACCGGAGTTTTACAACCGTTTGAGCTGGGGCGCAACCTATCAGTTTTACTGGCACGTCGTGCGAGGTGGCGTCAACTCGTGGATTGAGGAAACCCTAGGTTTACCGGGGTATTCGATACTCGGCCCCTATCACGATATGGTCGTGCAGAAGCGGTTGAAAGTCTTCTACGCCTACAGTCCCGCACTGTTACCGAAACCGAAAGATTGGTTAGATACCATGCACGTGACGGGCTTTTTATCACTCGATCGCCCTTCGAGTTGGGAACCTCCCCAGGATCTCGTGGATTTTCTCGACGCCGGTTCGCCACCGGTTTTTGTTGGGTTTGGCAGTATGCGGAGTCGCAACCCCGACGTGATGACTGAGTTGATTTTAGAAGCGTTAGCACAAACGGGACAGCGAGGTATTTTAGCCACAGGATGGGGCGCGATCGCCGATACGGATTTACCCGATACTGTTTTTCAAATCGATTCTGTTCCCCACGATTGGCTGTTTCCGAAAGTGGCTGCTGTGGTTCATCACGGCGGACCGGGAACTGTGGCGATGGTTCTGAGAGCTGGTGTTCCGATGGTCGTGGTTCCGTTTTTTGGCGATCATTTTCTATGGGCTAACCAAATTACTAAGTTGAGATTGGGATCGTCAGTTTTCAAACATCAATTAACTGTAGACCGTCTTTCAGCGGCGATTTCTTCTGTTGTCAGCGACGAAGTTTTAAAAGCGAGGGTTCGTACTTTTAGCCAAACAATTCAGTCTGAAAACGCATCGAAGTACATTGTCGATCGCTTTCATCAGTACTTTGACAATCCTGCAAAAATTGCTTGATTTTCTATCGGGTACAGTCAGTTACAGTTTCGCGATTTTTGATTTTTTTCGACGTTCTTCTAGAATTTACCGCGAAAATTCACGAAGGGCGGCGAAACAGAATTATCATATTTCCTGGTATCGGGAAAAAATAACCCAAAAAAATGTAAAATAAAAGAAGGGGTGAAGTGAAAACCATGCCAATACGTGGTGTATCTTCCAAACTATCGATCGCGTTTCCCATTCGCCGGACATAAGACCAAATAAATCGGGTGTTGACCCCCGGAAATAGCGTATCGAAACACCATCGATCGATGACTTCAACCACTTCTAAACCGTAGGAAACACCGAGATCGATTAAGGCGCGTTCTGAAAGAATATGTCGGTGATAGGGTTGATGAAATTCTGGGCGATGAACGTCTGATAAGTTGAGTTCTTGCGCGTTTGGTGTTCCGATAAGAAACAAGCCACCGGGTTCCAAACAACGAACGGCTTCTTCAAACAAATCGCGAGGTTCTTCAAAGTGTTCGATGACATCGTAAGACGTAACGATGTGGTATTGGCGATCGAGTACAGTGCGATCGGAAAATTGAGGGACATACGGATCGTAGCCGATCGCTCCTTTGTATCCCAATTTGTTTAAAAACGATACGAACGAGCCGTGATTGCAACCGAAATCGAGAATTTGACGATCTTTCTGAAGTCCGTTTTTTCTGAGAAATTGAATTTGGCTCCAATAGCTACAAATTGTAAAATAATTTAAACCAATATTGCTAAAATAGTCTTTATAATAAACATTTAAATCTACAGATTCTTGAGAGTGGAGAGAAGAACAGTTTTTACACCGCCATACTGTAAAGCACTGATGTTGAAATCTCTTCATATTTGACGGAATTTGTGCGATCTCTGTTGCGCGATCGACTGTCCCTGGATTGTCGCACACATTACAAACTGTACGATCGCGATCGCTCGGAGTGCTTTTCATATTTTGTAATTTCCGGAATCGATACTTTTTAAAATTTATCATAGATTGCGATCGTCCTTTTTTATGCTTAAAATAAATTTAAGGAGATTTGTCAAGTTTTAATTAGAGTTATAAAATTAGGGGCAAATCAATCGAAAAGCCAAACCGATCTTCATTGCTTCAAATTTTATTCGATCGTTAAATTTCTATAAATCTGCAACAAGCTATTGAAAATTTGAGATAATCATGCTAAACTCTATTTAAATATTGACTTATAGCGTTTCCGGGTTTCAAGTAAGTAAAAAGGGAGCGTCATGCTGGAAAATTTTGCAATATTAAAAAAATTAAACAAAGAGCAAATTCTAGAGATCGAAAAAGCTTGTAAATTACGGTCTTACAATCCTGGCGATCTCATTTGCAAAGAGGGGGAAATCTCAGACGAGCTTTATTTTTTGATGTCCGGTCAAGTCGAGCTTTACAAAATTGAAGAAAATACCCAAAACAATCTGAAATTTAAAGAAATGTCAGAAGGCGAAAGTTTTGGAGAAATGTCTTTTGTCGATGGTTCGCCGAGAAGTTGTTCTATTCAAGCGGCGACGCCAGACACGAAAATCGCAGTTTTATCGAAACAGACGTTTATCGATCGCGTTCCCGACGCCTTTAAAATTATCAATGGGATTAGCGGAACGATTACCCAACAGGTGAGCGAAAACTTAAGACTGCTGAGCGATCGCCACATCGGAACGCTGCAAAAACAAATCGACGAATTACAAGAGCGAAATCACTTCGCTTACTTTTTATTTTTAATTCTCTTATCGTTATTTATAGTCACCAGCGTTAACGCCGCGATCGCCGACTTTTTTCCGACTTACAACCCTCAAACTTCCTTACCTTTTTTAATTGGATATCTCGTCGTTGTCGTGTTGATTCCAGCACTCCTCGGACGAAGTCATTTGAACTTGTCTTTTAGCGCGATTGGCGTGACGACTCGCAATCTCAAACCCTCACTTCGCGATGGTGTCTTGGTGAGTATCGTCGGGGCGATCGCGTTTTGGGGAATTGCATTAGTCCTCGATCGGATCGTTCCAGATTCCGATTTCGCCTCGAAAATTTGGGCTTGGCCGGGTGGTTCTATCGTTCTTTTAATTTATCTCGCACACAGCTACGTTCAAGAGTTACTTCGAGGCGCAGTTCAGATTTCAATTGAAAACTTTTTGGTCGATCGCAAGGGACGCGCGGGAATTTTTATTACCGCGTTGTTTTTTGGAATGTTTCACGTTCCTTATGGCACGCAAGCGATTGTCTTAACCTTAATCGGTAGCCTGATTTTTGGCTTCGTCTACAAGCGAACGTACAACTTAGTCGGAGTCACGCTCGTACATTTCGTGTTTGGTATACTGCTGATTAATATGGGTTTAATTTAACGCCGACAAAATTCAAGATCGAGGAGTCGGTGCGTTACGCGGAAATCTCATTAACTGGATTTCAATTCCATTTTCTGACCGCGTAACACACCCTACCATTACGGGGTCGGTGCGTTACGCGGAAATCTCATTGACTGGATTTCAATCCCATTTTCTGACCGCGTAACGCATCCTTGTATGTGGGTGGTGTACATTGGCGGTGCGCCTCTTTCAGGGAAGAGTTAAGAGTGTAGAGTGAAGAGTTAAAGAGGAATTTCTACTCTACACTCTGCCCTCTGCACTCTACACTGATAAACACGCACCCTACCCTCGATAATCTGCGGGATATTCCAACACAACGCGATAGGCGGTGACGCTGTAAGAAGGTTTACTCATGGCGTTGGCGGTTCCCGCACAGAGAATACGGAACAACCGCCAGAACCGTTCGTCTGACTGCGCGATCGCTTCGGCTTTCCGCTGCATCCAGCGTTCGTATCCCCCTTTCGCCCACAAATAATAATTGCGGCGATCGTTGTACAATCCTGCAATCTCGAAGGGCGATTTTCGTACCGCTGCCACGAATTCTGGCATATCCACGTGACGAAACGCCCCAGGCCAAACGTATTTCGTGACGAAACTGTGGGTTCCGTTAGTGTGGTTGTCGGCGGCGAAATCGAGATACACCCGTCCACCTGGGTTGAGGAGTTCGGGGAGTTTCTGCATCACCGATTCGTAATCTGACAAATCTTCGATGACCCCCATCATGGAAATCGCGTCGTATTTGCGATCGGGTTTGAAAGTGAAGAAGTCTTGATAGCGAACTTCGGCGTTGAGTTGATGTTCTTCGATGAGCTGTTCGACGAATTGCGCCTGATGTCGAGACAGGGTAATTCCCGTGACGTGGACGCCGCGAGATGCTGAATATCTGAGAAATCCACCCCACCCCGATCCCACTTCCAGCAAGCGATCGCCTGCTTTAAGGTTGAGTGATTCAAAGGCAAATTCGAGTTTGCGTTCGGCTCCAACTTCGAGACTATCTTCCTCGCTTTCGTAAATACCAGGGGTGTAGACGTGATAGTTGGTGTCGAGAGCGATGAGTTGGATATTCTCAGAATCGTAGTGTTTGGCAATCCATTGAGGATTGCATTTTTCTCGTCCGAAGAACATCGGTTGAAGCCGCTGCCACAGTTTCAGCAGGGGATTGAAATCTGACATCAAATCCCCCAACGACATGGCTTGAATGATGTCGCCTTCGGCTTCGATTTCGCCGTTCATGTAGGCTTCGGTAATCGTGAGTTGATTGAGGGAAAGTAAAGCTTTGCGACCGGCTTCGGTTTTAATGTAGAGGTCGAAAATGGGTTCGGAGTCGCCGATAATTTGGCTAGAACCGTCGCGATCGTGAAGGGTAAAACTAAAGGGTAGCTCTTGGTTTTGGGTCAGTCCTGATAGGAAGCGATCGAAAAATCGATCGGTTGCTCCATTGGCAATTTGGGTTACATCCATCACTATATATCTAGATAAGAACAAAGACGATATTTTTTAAGGAAGTCCTGGGCTATTGCTTTGTAACATTTGAAATAAAAAACTGTCAATATTTAACGCTTTTAGATATATGAACTTTTGTATAATTTGCGTGACACTTTCACTTGTAAGACTCAATAATTATTATAAAAATTAACAAAATATTAAAAATTGCAATTTTTTAACGATTTTGGTGTAAAATATATTGAATTTTAAAAGGAAAATATAAAATGCAAAATACCAAAAATACTAAACCTTCACAGTAAAGTAAATACCACGGCCAAGACGGTAGTGCATCGAAGAGAGTTGGACTTGGTGGCTTGTGGGCTAAAAATAAATAGTTGCTCCCCAGGATTAGGTTGACGATGCCAACGAAAATTGCGTAAATGTTAAATCCGACAAACAAGCGCACAATGCTGTTAAATTTAGGACGATATTTTTCGAGTGTTACACAATATAATCCAGTCGTAAAAATCGCGCCGTGATTGATAAAAGTTTGTACGAAGACGAAATGAGGAAACCCATAAATTCCGAGGGCAGGGGTCAACAACGCAGCGGTTGCGCCGCCGATGCCGAGGAAATAACAAAGGGGATAAAAGACGGGGTTTCCGGTAACTAATGCCACGACGCTGATATAGGTCATCGCCCCGCATAATTCGAGGGGAAGCATAGTATCGATCGCCCATTTTCCCGTCGCCAGATTCCACAGTTGCCACGCCACTTCGCTAGAAACCAACAGAACCAGCAAGCCGTAACGAACCGCGACGCCAAACCGTCGGAACCGTCGCCAACGCCACAGCGACAAATTCACCAGAACCACGATCGCCAACGCCACGAGATGGGGCGTTCCGAACAGTTGAAACGCGCCCCCTGCATAATCGCCGAAAAAGTAGCGGTTCATGGCTTATTGTGGGGAGTCGCTCTCGAGTACCGTGACGGGTTGGCCGGGAACCAGGCGATGAACCCCCTCCGCCACCACGCGATCGCCCGGTTGCAGGGTTCCGCGAACGAAGGCGCGATCGCTCTCGGCGCGAATTACCTCCACCGCATGGGGTTCGATGGCGTAAACCGACGAGTCCCCCTCGATTTCCCGCAAGCCGTAACAAGTCCACAACCCGCGCTCTCCCGACACTAACGCCGTCATGGGCAGCCAATACCCCGGTGTCGCCTCCGCTTGACGCAACGTCAACCGCACCACCGCCCCCGGAACGGCGGGAACCTCTGGGGGCAATTCCAATAACAGGGTTTGCGTTTGGGTTTGCGTATCGACTTCCGGTAAAACAGACTTCAACACGGCGCGATAGGGCGTATCTTGCAGCCAAATTTGCGGCCGAGATCCCAGGCGGAGGGTAGACGCGATCGCCAGCGGGACGCCAATTCGCACCTCTAAGGCTTCGTCGCGAACCAAGTGCATCACCGCCGTTCCCGCCGAGACGACACTACCTTCGTGGAGGTACTGCGTCGTCACTGTTCCCGAAAACGGTGCGTACAGCGTATGTTGGGCGATGGTCAACTCGAGCGATGCAACTTGGGTTTGCAGTTGGCGAATTTCGGCCTGTTGCGCCGCTTGCTGCTGGGGTGGAGTTCCCGCTAACAACAGGTTCAGTTCGCTGCGGGCGGCGTCGAGTTCCGCTTGGGCGATGTCTACGTTGGTGCGGGCGGCGTCGGCTTCTTCTTGGGCGATCGCACCGCGTCTGACGAGGTCTTGACGCCGTTTGGCGGAGAGTTCGGCCAGTTCTAGCTGGGCTTCGTAGCGACGCACTTTCGCCCGTCCGGTTTCGATTTCTTGAACCCGCGATCCCGCTTGCAATTCGTCGAGTCTGGCTTGGGAGCGATCGATCTGCGCCAGGAGTTCGGCCCGTTGTAGTTCCAATTCTTGGGTATCTAAAACGGCGAGGGGGGTTCCCGCTGCAACGCGATCGCCTTCGGAGACGAAGAGCGTGGCGACGACGCCGGAATGTTGGAAGCTGACATCGCTGCTACGGGGAGATTCCACAGTACCGCTGTAAGATTCTTCCACTTCGTAGGTGGCGGTTTCTTGCAGTGCGATCGCGCGAACTGGAAGCGGCGTTTCCACTTCCACCTCGCCCTCTACATCGGCCGCTGCGATGGGGGATTCCGGTTTTTTCAGCATCCATCCGCCAAAAAACGCCAGGGCGATCGCGCCCAAAGCGATGAGTCGCTGGGGCGACAGAGATGCTCGAAGGATATCTTTGACCCGTTTCACGATCGGTTCTCCCAACGTTTCGGCGTGACTGTCGAGATGGGGGGTGTGGAGTGTTGTTGAGGTACGCTTTGACGTGCGATCGCGTCGTATTCACAATCCAGACCGCGATTCGTCTTGCCCTATTGTGGCAGCGAATTCCACGAAACACCGCTTAAACACAAGTTTCTTAAACAAGAAGCGGTCGATCGCGGGATGCCAAAGCGTAGGATTCGGACTCGATCGATTCTCTCGCTGTCGAGTTCGCCATGACTGTCGCCCTCGCTACCTGCCTGCTCAGAGGGTTCGTTCCCTTTCAAACTTGAATTGGCGAGATATGATAAAGGAGTTCTCAGATATTAACGTAGCGATCGAGAGTCAACCTATGCAAGCGATCCTGTTAAGCAATGAAGAAGTGGCGAAACGCGCCTACCAAATCTACGAAGGTGGAATTCGCCAAAAGGTTGAAACAGAAGAAAATATTGGCAAAATGGTCATCATCAATGTTGAGACAGGTGACTATGAAGTTGATGAAACCGGGTGCATCTCAGTTTTGCAAAAATATTGCTAAAACAGAGTGCCATTTAAGTAAGCACAGCGTAAAGAAAGAATCTTAGAAACATTCTCTACTTTCCATTGCGCTCCCGATATTTTGACTCGCATTCCGATTTGCTTA
>NZ_JAQNCQ010000259.1:0-22598 GCF_028368005.1 Geitlerinema sp. CS-897
AAGATCTCCGAGATACTGCTTGACAATTTTGGGAAAGTTAGATTCCATCATTGCTGTCATATACTTAGAATTTAGTTCTCTCTACAATTATAGATTATTCGAGCAATATTTGTCTATCTTTACTATCATTCAACGCTTCTGACCCGAATTTTTAGTGAAAATCACAAAGAAACAGCGTTTTAAAACGGACAGAACTTACACATTTACATCATTAGCAGGGTGAGCATTGCCCACCACTACCTTGAGTGTGGTTAGCGCTGAAGTGCGTAAGTCCTAATGGATTTCGCATAAAATTAGATAATATTTAATACGATGCCATGCGATCGCAATATTAATCTGCCAGTTCTTATTGATTTTTTAACATAAGATCGTAATTTGATGGTTGGTTTTGAATACTTTTTCACTCAAACTCTTTGGAAATCCGATCGGTTTTCGCCGCCATAATAAAATCATTGCGATGCAGTCCGTTAATGGCGTGAGTCCACCAGGTCACCGTGACTTTTCCCCATTCGGTCAACAATACCGGATGATGACCTTCTTTTTCAGCTTCCTCCCCCACGCGTTGGGTAAATTCGAGTGCAGTTTTAAAATCTGGAAACTGATAAGTGTGTTGGAGATGTAACTCTCCATATTCCTCGATCGCCTCCCAAGACGGAATCTGAGATTGAAGTTCTTCAACTTCAGTTTGGCTCAACGGTTGGGACGTTCCCTTACAAGGTTCGCAACGTTGGTGTTCGAGATTTTCCACGGTATTGGCTCCAAAAACTCGTCTGTAGGCTTGTCTCAATTCGATCGTGCGATCGCAGTTCGACCGATATCCTCTTCCTCACGACTGATTTTGATGACAAATCGCCTCGAGACGCGATCGACAACGCCCCGAGGCGGAAATTCAACGCATTCCCTATCGTCCGAAATACTCCGACGTGAAACTCCCGTGCAGTCCGTAGGGAATATGATACTTTAAGTGCAACTGAGCGATCGGCCCGGCGTCGATGGATTTTGCATCGAAAATCGCCAACTTCGATCGATGCTTTTCGGCGTCGTACACCAACAACAGCACCCATCCGTCATCTTCCTCCGTCGCACCCGGACGCGGAACGAACGCCGGTTCGCCGCCAAACCCGCGAGGCGCAAAACTCCACACCTGAGATGTCCCCGTTTCGCGATCGACCTTCATAACGCCCTGTAACGGTGCGTTTCCTCGTTCGGGGTGGGCGATTCCCATGAATAAATATCGATTTTTCCGTCCCACTGTCTCGGGATGTAACACGGGGAACTCGCAACAGCGGCGTTCGATAACCTCGTGACGGACGTTCTCATTCTGCAAATTCACCCGGAAATTCCACAACTGACCCTCGGGAATCTGGCTGAAATCCACGTCGCGAAAATCCGAATCCGAGTCCGGTTGCGGGAACGACTCGTAACAAATCGAATCCACGACCACCTCTCCGTTGTCTTCCCAAGCGTTGGCGTGGTGGAACACGAAACAGGGTTCCGTCTCGACAATTTTCACGTTGCGCGAACCGTCGCGGGGAATCAAGACGATTTTCGTGGGGGCGTCGGGGTCGAACTTCACGCATTCCGCCGCACCGCGAAATCCCAAAATATAAGGAAGGGGGTTGAAGGTAACGGGATTTTGGAAAAAGACGCAGTAGTTCGGTGTAATCGCCATGTCGTGGAGAAAGGCGAAACCGGGAATCGCGTGCGTGTGTTGGCGGAGAAGCGTTCCGTCCGGGGCGAATTCGTAAATGGTGATGTCGGTGGACAACCCCGGATTTACCGAGAAGTTGACGAGAACGGGTTTTCCGTCGTCGAACTGCGAGGCGGGGTCGATGTGGGGGTGTGCGGAAAACGCATCTCCGGTATCGAGGAGTCCGTCGAGGCGATCGAGTCCTTCGGTTTCTAGGGTGTGGGGATCGAGGCGATGGGGTTCGGCCGCTTCCCACAACGCCAGCAGTTTACCGCCCCAGTAGATAATGTTGGTGTTGGCGATGTTTTTGAGGCGCAAATCGAAGAGGTTCGCCAGCCAACCGCCGGGTTTTTGGGTTCCGAACACGCCACGATAGAGGGGTTTTCCCGCCTCTCGTTCTTCGACAAACCCTTGGGTACGCACGAAGCGGTTTTGAAAAAAGGCGCGACCGTCTTTGAAGGCGATCGCACAGGCCATTCCGTCGCCGTCGAAGGGGTGGTTGACGGGATAGTCGCCGATGTTGAGCAAACCGGGGCCGACGCGAAACAGGGTTCCGGTTAAGTCTGGGGGAATTTCTCCCTCGATGTCGTCTATCCAGTACGCCGACTCTTGGGTTTGGGACAGGTAGCCCCGTTTCCAATCTTCGCGACTGTAGGAAAGGGGCGATCGCTCGCTGGGTTTGTATGTCTGCATAATGGCTTGTAATTATTGGGTGTTCTGAGGTCGGGCGCGTCGGAGAGGGAACGCCCAATTTCAGTTATTGTAACGATATATTGCGAAAACCTCAGAATTGTAAAGGGGCGATCGCTACCATAAAAAAAGTATTGAAAATTACAGGAACCTCTAAAAATTCACCATGTCTGACGGACAATCCACCCTTGAGACGCCGATTCTCCTGCAACCCGACACCCTCTGGAAACGCACTCTCGAACAGACGCAATACGCCCTCGACTGCGGTGCGCTGCAACCGATTCCTACGAATTACGAATACCTCGAACGAGGAGACGTGCGATTTCTGGTGCGAATTGTCTCAAATTTGGCTAGGAAAGAAAAAGCTCAAAAAAACCGAAAACAGCAGTTAAAACAAACGGAAAAAGATTTCAATCCCTTTCTTCCTTACGAAAAAAACCTCTTTGTCGCCGACATTTCCAAAACTCATCTTTGCTTGTTAAACAAGTTTAACGTTGTCGAACACCATCTTCTGATCGTGACTCGTCATTTCGAGCATCAGGAAACCTGGCTCACCGCGTCTGACTTCGAGGCGATGCAAGTCTGTTTGCAGCAAATCGACGGTTTGGCGTTTTATAACGGTGGAAGAGAAGCCGGAGCCAGTCAGAAACACAAACACTTACAACTGGTTCCCCTTCCCATGATGCCCGATGGGGGGCGACTTCCCATCGAACGGGCGATCGCTCGCACGCAATACGACGGCGACATCGGACGAACCCCGAGTTTTCCCTTCCCTCACGCGATCGCACCTTTGACTCCCGACACCGACGCCGAAACCGTCTTACAAACCTATTACCGCCTGTTAAACGCCGTGAACCTCCTCGACGGGGAACCGACGACAGAGCGACAAACGAAACCCTACAACCTCTTGGCGACGCGAGAGTGGATGATGGTGGTTCCCCGAGTGCGCGATCGCTTCGAGGGAATTTCCGTCAACGCCTTGGGATTCGCGGGAGCCTTGCTGGTGCGCGACGAAACCCAGTTACAGCAGCTTAAAAACAGCCAACCGCTCGAGATTTTGGCGCACGTGGCTAACATGGAAGAGGAAGCAACTTAACTTCGTTCCCTGTGTTGAGGAAATCCAAACATCTATGAAAGCTGTTGTTGGAGCTGGAGTCGTGGTTCTCGGAGTGGGAGCGGCGATGGCGGTGACGAACCCTGGCGAAACTGCTTATCAGGAGTACGCTGGCGATCGACTGTCAACCTATTTAAAAGAGGAAGCGTGCAGTCAAGCGGGTCCGTTGCAAAATACCTGTGAGTCTGTGGTGGAGTCGAGTCAACCGGAGTTGCAACGCCTCGTCGCCAACAACACGAATCGCCAAAACTTTGTCCTTTTCAGTTTGTACCATACGGAGTTTTCGGTTCCGATTCCCGGCGTTCCGGCGGTTGAAGCTCACACCCTCGGCGGGTTTCGTCAGTTTCACATTTACGAGTTGAAAACGGAAAAGCAATAGCTCGATTTTCTGAATACAAGCCAGATCGCCAGATCCCCGGCATCTTGGAGATGCCGGGGATCTTAAATGAAACGAAGTTAAGCAATTCTACTTACCCCAATGCCTCGAAATGTAAAGTTTTGAGAACTCCCCCTTGTCGTTCTGTTTAATCGCTATAAAGTGATTAAAGTATAAAAACGCTTTGGTCAGGCATATGAGTAGCAATTTAGCAGGTTTGTTACGGGAAGGGACGAAGCACTCCCACACCGCAGCCGAAAACACCGCTTTTATGAAATGCTTCCTCAAAGGGATCGTGGAACGAGAGCCGTTCCGCAAACTCCTCGCAAACTTATATTTGGTCTATAGCGCCCTTGAGGAAGAAATCCAAAACCATTTGGACAATCCCGCCGTCAAAGGGATTTACTTCCCCGAACTCAACCGCACCGCGAAACTGGAAGCCGATCTCGCTTACTACTACGGTGACAACTGGCGCGAGGAAATCGCCCCCGTGGAAGCCGGAAAAGTGTACGTCGATCGCATTCGGGAAGTGGCCGCAACTCAACCCGAATTGCTGGTGGCGCACGCTTACACCCGGTATATGGGCGATTTGTCTGGCGGACAAAGCCTGCGAAACATCGCGCGATCGGCGTTAGATTTACCGGAAGACAAAGGAACCGGGTTACACGAATTCGATGCGATTCCCACCCCGGAAGCGCGACGAGCGTTTAAATTCCGCTACCGCGACACCCTCAACGCCTTACCGGTATCTGACGATATCGCCCCTCGCATTGTAGACGAAGCGAACTTGGCCTTTGAACTCAACCGCAACGTCATGCACGATTTGGAAGACGAGGTGAAAGCCGCGATCGGCGACCACGTTTTCGATTTGGTGACGCGCCAAGACAAACCGGGAAGTACCGAACGCGCCCCCGGACAACCTGCAAATTTAGTTCCGACGGAGTAGTGTAGGTTGGGTTTTATCTCTCGATCCAATCTACCTTTTCTTACAATAGGTTTCAACGCAACCTAGGAAATTGGGGGGATTCGGGCCTCAGTTAACGTTTCCCTCCTCTACACACAGCTTTCGACCGACACCGACCGTTTTTTACTCGATCGATCTTTTCTATCTTTTTTGAAGTTTTTCTAAAAAACTTCAAAACTAACCGTTAAACTGACAAGCACCGGTCGATCGAGTAAGAAATTTTCTAACCCATTTCGACTAATTTTTTATTGAATTCAAAAAAATACTGAATTCAAACATCGAACCATTTCAGATCTTTTCAGATTCAAATACCAATGGAAGCACTGACTCAAACCGTTCGTTTCAATTCTGAGTTACTGGTTAAATACGATCGCCCCACCCCTCGCTACACCAGCTATCCCCCCGCTACAGAGCTACACGGCGAGTTTACAGAAGAAGAATTTAAAGCTGCCATCGAACGGGGCAACGCTAAAAAAACACCGCTCTCTCTCTATTTTCACATTCCTTTTTGCGAAAGTGCCTGCTACTTTTGCGGCTGCAACGTGATTATCACGGGATTGAAAGATCGCGTTGTCAATCCCTATTTAGAATACCTCTTTAAAAATATCGAACGGACGGCGGCGTTAATCGATCGCGATCGCCCGGTGGTTCAACTGCACTGGGGCGGCGGAACCCCGAACTACCTCACCCCGGAACACGTGGAAATGTTGTGGAACAAAATCCACGAACACTTCACTTTTGCCGAAAACGCCGAAATCTCGATCGAAGTCAATCCCCGCTACGTCGATCGCAACTACATCCACTTCTTAAGAAAACTCGGCTTCAACCGCATCAGCTTCGGTATCCAAGATTTCGATCCCAAAGTTCAAGAAGCCATCAACCGCATCCAACCCGAAGAAATGCTCTTCAACGTCATGAGTTGGATTCGCGAAGCCAAATTTGAAAGCGTCAACGTCGATCTGATTTACGGCTTACCCTACCAAACCCTCGAGACGTTCCGCGACACCATCGACAAAACCCTGCGTCTCGATCCCGATCGCGTGGCGGTGTTCAACTTCGCTTACGTTCCCTGGATGAAACCCGTTCAGAAAAACCTTCCGGTAGAAGCTTTACCCCAAGCAGCGGAGAAACTGGAAATCTTCCACATGACGATCGACAAACTCACCGAAGGCGGCTACGTCTTCATTGGGATGGATCACTTCGCCAAACCCAACGACGAGTTGGCGATCGCACAACGGGAAGGGGTACTGCATCGCAACTTCCAAGGCTATACCACCCAGCCCGATTCCGAACTGTTTGGATTTGGCGTCACGTCTATCAGTATGCTGCACGACGTTTACGTGCAGAACCACAAACGCCTCAAAGACTTCTACAACGCGATCGATCGCCAAGAACAACCCATCGAAAAAGGCGTTCATCTCGCCGAAGACGACAACATCATGCGCCGTGAAATTATCATGGAATTGATGTGTCACTTCCGCCTCGACAAACGGGAAATCGAAAACAAATATCTCATCGATTTCGATACCTATTTTTCTGAAGAAGAAGCCGAGTTAAAAGACTTAGAAGACGATGGCTTGTTAATTAACTTCCCCGATCGCATTGAAGTCACCCCCAGCGGACGGCTTCTCATCCGCAACATTGCCTTTGCCTTCGACGCTTACACCAAAGAACGCCAACACCAGCGGTTCTCGAAAGCCATCTAATCCTCTCTCAGTCGAGGCGTATCGCCATACGCCTCGAGTTTTCTCCTTCTACCTCTGTGTCCTCTGTGTCTCTGTGGTGAAACTCCTTTAACAAAATTGCTTTAAGATAATCGATCGAGATTCTCATCCCTTTCTATTGCGAAATTTTTCTAAAGATTTTTAAACAAAATCTCGATCGAATTCGATAAACCCTCTGACTTGTTAGTCCGAACCTTGTCATTCTAGACTTCGATCGAAAGCCCTATGAAGATTTTAATGATTCAACCCAACTACCACTCTGGCGGTGCAGAAATTGCCGGAAACTGGCCGCCGAGTTGGGTTCCCTACGTGGGCGGCGCGTTGAAAAAAGCCGGGTTCGATAACGTGCGTTTCGTCGATGCGATGACGAAGTACATTGACGACGAAACCCTCGGCACCATTATCGAAGCAAACCAGCCCGATGTGGTGATGGCAACGGCGATCACGCCGATGATTTACCAATCCCAAAAAACGCTGCAAATCGCTAAAGAAGCTTGCCCCAACGCCGTTACGATTATGGGGGGCATTCACCCGACGTATATGTATTCCGAGGTGCTGCACGAAGCGCCCTGGGTGGACTACATTATTCGCGGTGAAGGGGAAGAAATTACGGTTAACTTAATGCGGGCGATCGAAAGCGGTTCCGACAAACGCGATCGCCACGACATCAAAGGTATCGCCTTTCTCGAAAACGGACAAGTCGTCGCCACCGAAGCCCATCCTCCCATTTGCGATCTCGATACCCTAGATCCCGATTGGGATTTACTCGATTGGAACGATTACTACTACACGCCCCTTAACGTGCGTTTGGCGGTTCCTAACTACGCCCGAGGTTGCCCCTTCCGCTGTCGCTTCTGTTCTCAGTGGAAATTCTGGCGGAAATACCGTTCTCGCACCCCCGAAAAATTCGTTGACGAAATCGAAAAACTCGTCAAAGAGTACAACGTCGGATTTTTCATTCTCGCTGACGAAGAACCCACCATCAATAAACCTCGCTTTATGGCATTGTGCGAGGAGATGATTAAGCGCGATCTCGACGTTCACTGGGGTATTAATACCCGCGTAACGGATATTTTGCGGGACGAAAACGAGTTGGCATTGTATCGAAAAGCGGGCTTAGTTCACGTGTCTCTGGGAACGGAAGCCGCCGCACAACTGAAGCTGAATTTGTTCCGCAAAGAAACAACGATCGAAGAGAACAAACGGGCGATTAAACTGCTCAAAGACAACGGGATTGTCGCCGAAGCGCAGTTTATCATGGGGCTAGAAAACGAAACCCCCGACACCATCGAAGAAACCTATCGTATGGCGCGGGATTGGAAACCGGACATGGCAAACTGGAATATGTTCACGCCCTGGCCGTTTTCCGAGTTGTTTGAAGATTTGGGCGATCGCGTGGAAGTGCGGGATTATTCCCAGTACAACTTCGTGACGCCGATTATGAAACCGGACGCGATGGAACGGGAAGACGTTCTCAAAGGCGTGTTGCGGAACTACGCCCGCTTCTATCTGTGGAAGACGTTAGAGTATTGGTTCGTTAAAGATCCCTTTAAACGCAAATATTTGTTGGGATGTTTGAAAGCCTTCGCTCAAACGACGTTGAACAAGCGGTTTTACAACCTCAGCCGCGTCAAACAGAAAGGGTTGGGGATGGAAATCGAACTGGGTTTCGACGAAACGAAAATCCTCTCGCGGGAAGAAATCGCCAAACGCAAACAGGAACATCCAGAACTGGCCGCCGACGTGGATTTTGCGGGAACGGTTTCGGCTTGCGGTGCGCCTCGGGATTTGGAGTATAACGAGGACGACGCCAGTTCCCAAGATGCGGGTTCTCAAACCATGAAGGTGTAGACAGGCGATATTGATTTGGTTTTCGTAGGGGCGTTGTGTGTAAAGTACAACGCCCCTACGGGGTTTATGGCGATCGCATCGTTGAAGGGGGGTGTTATCTTTCGATCGACAGACTTTTGCAAATTCGCAATTGGAACGGACGATAGAGGAAACAATGGGATTCTCGGCGTTAGGTTGGAAGTGAAGGTCGAACTTCACACCGAACAAACAACGCAGAGGTTAATTTATGCAATCCTTTAGCGAACGCTTAACCGTCAATCCCGGCGATCGCATTGCAGACGAGTCGCAAAACATCGAAGAGAAAGCCCAACAAGTGGCTGTCGATACCGTCGATGTGTTCGATCGCCTCGTGGTTCCCACGTATTTTGTCATCGACACCCCAGACGGCGAACAAAAAGCCCTGCACCACGTCAGAGATGCCGAAGAAATCTCCGACGTTATCCGACAAGCGAGAACTGACGAGTCGGGCGATCGCAATTGGTGGTAGAGAGCGCCGGATGATGGGATGATGTGAAATCTCCCCATCTGCCTGTGAGGGCGGTGCGTGACGCGGTAATACTCCCTTCTGCTGACTTCGACGGGATTTTGACGCCCGCGTCACGGCACCCTACGACTCCTCATCATCTCCTTCCCAAATCGGTAACACTACAGACATTCGAGTCCCACCACCGGGACGGTTTTCAGCCCAGATGCGGCCGCCGTGTTCGAGGACGAGACGGCGACAGATTGCTAATCCCAAACCCGTTCCTCCTTTTTGGCGGGAATCAGAGGCATCGACTTGTTGGAAGGGGTCGAAAATACTGTCGATGCGATCGCTCGGAATGCCCCGGCCGCGATCGCACACCTGAATGCACGCGGCTTGCGACGACTTTACTCGTTGTAGAGAGGTCTCAAACGCACTGAGGGTTACAGTCGTCCCCGAAGGAGAAAATTTTATAGCATTACTAATTAAATTTGTCAAGACTTGGATGGTACGATCGCCATCGACCCACAATTTCGCGCGTTTCAAGCTATCCGAGAGGGGATCTAAGGTCAGAACGATACCATCGCGATCGGCCATGGCTTGCATAATTTCGATACTCTGAACCAACAACTTCTCGAGCGAACGCGGGGTGCGATCGAGCGTGATGCGGCCGGATTCGAGCTGTTGAAAATCGAGCAAATCGTCGATGAGTCGAGCGAGGCGATCGGTGTTTTTCAATGCGATTTCAATGAGATCCGTAGCTCTCTGAGGAAGCTGACCGAGTTTCCCGGCGGCCAACAATCCCAAGGCCACGCGCATCGAAGTCAAGGGCGTTCGCAGTTCGTGACTGACGATCGACACAAACTCGTTTTTCATCTGCTCGACGGCTTGGCGTTCGGTAATATCTTTAAACGTCAACACAGCCCCGATATGTTCGCGATCGCACAGAATCGGCGTACAAATGTAATCGACGGGAAACGTCGATCCGTCGCGACGGCGAAACACGGCTTGTCGTGTGGGATTGTCGCACCGCAAGGCTTGACACGTCGTCGGCGTGTCGCCGCTGTCGTTCGTGAGCGGACAAACCGTCACCGCTGCCTCCCGATCGCTCTCGAACGCCCCTAACTCTCGAGAGGGGGGAGTCGCCACCAGATCGTTAGCGGCGATGCCGATGAGGGTTTCGGTCGTGTAGCCGAGGGTTCGAGCCGCTGTGGGGTTGCAAAAGACGATGTTTCCATCTCGGTCTAACTCGCAGATCCCCTCTCCAGCAGAGGTCAAAATCAGTTCGTAGCGGCGGCGCAAGTTTTCCAACGCGGCTTGATACTGTTTGCGATCGGTAATATCTCGAACGATCCCTAAATAGTAAAATGCCGCCTCCGATCCCGAAGTGTGTTGAAACGCAGACAGGGTCAGTTCCACCCAGACGATCGAGCCGTCTTTGCGAAAATAGCGTTTTTCGAGAGAGTACCCCTGAGTTTGCCCTTCAACTAACGCTTGGATGTATCGATACTCGCGCTCTAAATCCTCGGGATGCGTAAACTGCTCGAACGAAACCCCCAGCAGTTCGTCAAGCTCGTATCCTAGAATTTGGCAAAATTTGTGATTGGCCTCGTAAATCTGCCCTTGAAGATTGCCGATCGCGATTCCAACGGCGGCTTGCTCGAACATCGTCCGCAAGCGAGCTTCGCTCGATTGCACTTGAGCGTAAAGATCCGCTTGTTGGATGGCGAGGCTGACTTGCGCGGCCAGTTGTCCGAGCATTTCGACTTCGCCCTCGCTCCACGATCGCACCTGACGGCATTGATGGGCGATCAGCAGCCCCCAGAGTGGGGAACGATCCTCAAAGGGTTTGAGAATCGGCACGACGACCTTCGATCGCACCTGCATCTGTTTCATGAAATCGACCAAACAGGGGGCGAAGCGATCGGTTTCGACATCGGACACGATGCGAGGCAGTCCTCGGCAGTAGTTATCGTAACAATCGCGGGGAAACTCTTCGTCGGGAAATTCCATGCCCGCACTTTGGGGATAGCCTTCGGCGACCGATTCGCTAACCACGCGGGCGAGACGGTTCTCGAGCAGTCGAAAAATTAACACTCGTTCGACGCCGAGACAGTGACGTACTTCGCGAACGGTGTTGTCGAGAATTTGTTGGAGGTCGAGGGAACGGCGAATGCGTTGGGTGAGGGTATTGAGCAGGCGATCGCGCTGAGCTTGTTGTCTGAGGCGTTCTTCGGCTTCTTTGCGAACGGTGATATCCAAAATCGTGCCGTCGAGATAGACCAAATTTCCCCATTCGTCCCACAACCCCCGACCTTTTTCGTGAAGCCAACGGATACTCCCGTCGGCGCAGCGAATGCGGTACTCGAAGCTGTAGGGTTCGTGTCGGGAAACCGTGCTGTTAATCGAGTTTGAGATGCGATCGAGGTCGTCGGGATGGATAATTTGCGACCAAAACGTCGGACTGTGGAGGAACGAGCCGGGGGAATATCCCGTAATGTCTTGGATGGCATCGCTGATAAATACCGTCGTCCAGTACTCGTCGGGTAAACATCGGTAAATTGCCCCCGTGAGGTTGGCCACGAGAGAGCGAAACCGTTCTTCGCTGGCTTTGAGGGCCCGTTCGGTGCGTTTGAGATCGGTGACGTCGCTGGTAATGCCGTCGATACGGAGGGGATCGCCACGTTCGTCTCGTACCAAACGCGCACGTCCTCGCACCCAGCGAACCGTTTTATCGGGACGGAGGATGCGATATTCGAGATCGAACTCTCCGAGGTCGAACAGGTCGTTCCACGCTTGTTTGAAGCGATGGCGATCGCCCGAATACACGACGTTTTCCCAGCGATGGGGTTGCTCGATGAAGTCTGTCGGCTCTCGTCCGTAGATTTTAACCAAGGCGGGACTGACGTAAAGCAGTTGCAAGGTTTGCGCGCAGAGAGACCACACCAAATCGTCGATCGACCCTAAGACGTTGTTGAGACGCTCTTGACTAGCCCGAAGCGCCACTTCACTGGCGCGCAGGGACGCTTGAATGCGTTTGGCTTCGGTAATGTCTTCGGCAATTCCGGCGATACAGGTGACCGTTCCGTCGGGATCGCGTATCGGAAAGGAGCGATCGCGAATCCAGCGCATCCCGTCGGGTCGCACGATGCGATACTCCAGCGTTAAGGGTTTCTCGAGGCTAACTTGCCAAAACAACGAAGCTTCGAGGCGATCGCGATCTTCGGCATAGATGGCATCGAACCAGCGGTGAGGGTTATCGTAAAGGTCGGCACGCGATCGCTTCCAGATGGTTTCGTAGGCTGGACTGATGTAGAGAACAGTTTCGACGGTCGGATCGACGATCCAAAACACGCAATCGATGTTGTGGGTCAGCTGGTGAAACCGCAGCTCGCTTTCGAGTAGTGCGGCTTCGGTTTGGCGGCGGCGGCTGATATCCCGCAAGGACAGGGCGTAAGCGGAACGACCGAGCCAGTGGGTTTCCGCCACAGCCATTTCGACCGGGAGCGATCGCCCGTCGGGACGCAACAGGTCGAGTTCGACGGAGTCGTCTGGCGCGATCGGCCGGCCGAACTCCCATCCGATGAGTTCGTCGAGAGAGCGATCGAACAATCGGGCAGCAGCAGCGTTGGCAAAGCAAACGATACCGGCACGATCGACGATCGCGATGCCGTCGGAGGTACTGTTGACGACGGTGTCGAGTTGAGATTCCCGATCGCGCAGTCGTTGCTCGGTCTGTTTGCGATCGGTGATATCGTTGGCCGTTCCCAACACTTGCAAAGTCTTGCCCTCGGCATCGCGTTTAAATACCACGTCGCGCGATCGCAACCAACGCAGGCGACCGTCGGCGTGGTACATCCGATACTCGATCTCTCGAACTCGAGTGTCGGGAACGTCTCGCCAACTTCGGATGAAGTCGAGCAAACGGGGGGTGTCCTCGGGATACCAGGTTTCGGCAAAAAACGCTTCGCTCCGTTGTCGAACCTCATCGGGATCGTAGCCGAGGATTTCTGAGAGTTGCGAGTTGACGTAAACGATTTGTAAGGTCGAGATATCGACGATGTAGATGATTTGTGGGGTCGCGTCGGCGATCGCTTGGACGAACTGTTGGTTCTGACGCAGTTCGGCGAGGGCGCGAGAGCGATCGGTAATGTCGTGGTAGGCACTCAGATAACAACTGCGCGTTGGGCGATCGTCGCGATCGCGGGTGGGTAGGGCGAGAAACGTCGTCGATACGAGCAACGTTTTGAGGCTGCCGTTTTTGGCGCGAATCGTGGTTTCGATATCGTGAAGGCTACCGCGATGCCGGACGACCTCGAGTCGCTCGCAGGCTCGAGCATAGTCTTCAGGGTCGGGATAGAGGGTAGCGAGGAAGCTGTGGTGCGTTCCGTCCGTTCCCGGTACGGGAGAACGCGCTCCCAACGGTGGGTCGGCGTTGGCTTCTGCCAGGCTGTAGCCGGTGATGTCCTCCATTTTTTGGTTGAAAATGCCAAAGGTTCCGGCTTCGTCACTGAGGGTAATGCCTTCGCCAACCGTTTCGATGACGGTGAGCAACCGTTGCGCGAGGGTTTGGAGGTCTTCTTCCGCCAGTTTGCGATCGGTTACATCGAAAATGACGCCGTCCCAGACGATGCGTCCGTCGGGGTGGCGTTCGGGACGAGAAATACCCTGAAGCCATTTTTGGCGACCCGACGGTGTCGTCACGCGCCATTCTAAAGACCAAGGGTGTAAGGTTTCGGCTGAGGTTTGAATCGATCTCGCGGCGCGATCGCGATCGCCCGGATGCATCGTTTCTAACAGAAAGCTGGTATCTCGACAGGCAGCTTCGGGAGAAATCTCGAACAAACTTTGACAGCCGGAACTGGCATAGGTAATTTCGTCGGAACCGTCGGGATGGAGAACGTAGCGAAAGATCGTACCCGGAACGTTGGCGGCCAGGTTGTGGAAGCGAGTTTCGCTGTCTTGAAGGGCGGCTTCGGCCTGTTTGCGATCGCTAATGTCGGTATTCGAGCCGATCGCGCGTTGGGGACGCCCCCGTTCGTCTCGCCAAATCTGTCCTCGAACTAAAAACCAGCGAGAGATCCCGTCTCGGGATAACGCGCGATACTCGAAGTTACAAGTTTGCGAGGTTCCCTCGAGACAGGTCTGAATTCGGTGGCGAACCGTCTCGCAATCGTCGGGGTGAATGCAGTCGAACCACGCCTCGAGGTTGTCGAGTGGCTCGCCGCCGTCGCCGCTTAAGAGGGCTTGCAAGTTGGGAGAAACGTAGAGTTCTCGAGCGATCGGGTTCCAGTCCCAAATGCCCACTTTGCCCGTGGTGAGAGCGAGTTCGTAACGCTCTTGTTGCTGCGAACGGGTCTCTGTTACTGGCTCGGCTTCTAACGGCTCGGAGGCTTGAGGAACTTCTTCCCACACCAAGAGCAGGCGTTCTTCTCCCGCGAGGGTCGAGATCGCGGACGCGCGGGCGATCGCCGACACCCCACTCCCGTCTCGGCGGCGCAAAGAGTAACGACTCGTTTGTGGGGAAGTCGTCTCGCCGACGCGGTCGAGAAAGGCTGCAAATTTCGGGCGATCGCCTTTTTCGAGGCACTCGAAGATGGATTTTCCCGTTAGGGTTTCTGATGTATCGCCAAAGAGAGTGGCGGCGACGCGATTGGCATTCAGTACGGTTCCCTGTCGGTTCAGTTGGAGGTGTGCGACGGGGAGACTGTCATAACAACGGCGATAGTGCTGCAACTCTTTTTGGAGCTGAGCCATCATAGCGATTAGCCTTTGCAGCAGGGTTGACTCTAGACCCATCACCCATGCCTCGAATTCCCTTTTTAACTACTATATGCGATCGGCAATTTTCCGGGCGATCGCAGAAACGGGATCGCCGAGGGAAAACGATAACGATTTTCCGCGACAATCCCGCTTTATGCGCGATTTTGGTTTAAATTTGTTTTACAAAATTCCTAGCTGACTCCACTACACGAACCATTAGTGAGATGCGCGAACTAAAGCGGGGATCGAGCGCTCTAAAACCCGCACGGTCGAAAAATCTGGCATTTTTTCGTGACAGTGAGGGCAAAACCAATAAATCTTACCATGAGCGACATGGCGTAGAAGTTTAGAGGAACAACAAGGGCAGTCGTTCGTCATTTTTATCCACCTCTCTTATACTTGAGATGCTATACCCATCACTGTAAAGGGTGATTGTGAAGAAGTTGTGAAGTGCCGAACTTTTTGAAAATCTTAACACAGCGACCGGTTGTTAAAAGCAAATCGAACCTCGACCGAACATTTATTCAGATCTATTCCAGTTAAGAAGGCTACAAATTTGAGGGACGAGCTTTAAGGGATCGAACGGCTTGGAGATGGCAGCGGAAATCCCGAGTTCGCCCCATTCCGGCGGCGTTTTGCCTTGACCTTTCGCAGTCAAGAAAAGCACGGGGATCGCCTGCGTTTCTGGGCGTTCCCGAAGCTGTTTCAAGGTTTCTAAACCGTCCATGCCCGGCATCATCACATCTAACAAAATGGCATCGGGGCGATCGCGAACGGCGACGGCGATCCCTTCAGCGCCCGAACTGGCTGTGACGACCTCCCAACCCCCTTCTAATTCGAGGACGATCTGTGTGACCTCTCGAATATCTCGTTCGTCGTCCACAATGAGAATACGTCGATTTTCGTTTGTCATTTTCACGATAAATCTCAGCTATTATTTACGAGCTTAACGAATTTGTATGAAGAATTTGTGAATAGACTTGACAGAATACGCAAAAAGTACAGGTGAGAGATGAAACACGAAAAACATATCCGATCGCTCGGTCGTAGCGGGTCGAAAAAGACGAGATCGGCGATCGCACCGCGATTACGTCGATACCCCAAAAACGCGATCGCGCCCTGCATTTTTAGCCCGATATAACGCCTCGTCCGCCGCCCGATACAACGTCTGCAAATCTTCCCCATCCTCGGGATATTGAGCGACTCCCGCACTAAAGGTCACGTTTAACATCACGTCGTCGTCTAAGGTAAACGTCTGCTGTCTCCAGTCTCGTAACACCTCCGAGAGTCGTCGCACGCCGTCGACTTTCAGAGTATCGATCGCCGCCACGACGAACTCCTCTCCTCCCCAGCGTCCGACGACATCGCTCGGGCGAAACGACTCTCGCAACACCTCCCCAAAGCGATGCAACACCAAATCGCCCGCCGCGTGGCCGTGACAGTCGTTGACCTGCTTGAAGCGATCGATATCCAGCAGCGCAAACGACAAAACCCGACGTTCGCGGGCGCAAGTTCGCAGCAATCGCGTAATGTCGTAACTCGACTTCCGCCGGTTCGAGACTCCCGTGAGCGGATCGAGTTCGGCGAGGTTTTGTAACAGTTGCGTGCGCTCTAAACGGTTGAACAATCGCGCGATCAACTCCGGCCCGGCGATGGGTTTGCTCACGTAATCGTCGGCACCGACCCGAAAAATACGATTGACCGTATCGGCGTCCGTGCGAACCGTCAAAAACAACACCGGAAGTTTGCGCCACTGCGGTTCGTTGCGAACCACCTGACAGAGTTCGATGCCGCTGTAATCGGGCATTTCCAAATCTAACACCAGTAAATCCGGCGTAAACGCTTCTAGGATTCGCCAAAACTGACGCGGTTCGCTGAGGGTTTCGACTTGCAATCCCCAGGGCTGCAACAACGCTTTCAATAACGCCAGTTCCTGTACGTCGTCGTCCACCACGAGGACTTTCGCCGCCGTGTTCGATCGCTGCAATACTTCCAATGTCGTTTCTAAGATCTGCGTCGTCGTTAAGGGTTTTTGTAGAAACGCCCGGGCCCCCAACCGCGACACGGCCAGGCGATCGTTAAAACTATCCCGCACCGTCAACACGATCGCTGGAATCTCAGGACGGTTGCGGGCTAAATCTTCGAGCAACATCAACCCGTCCTCGTCCGATTCGGGAAAATTGAGATCGAGCAGAATCAGACTCGGCGGAGTTTCCACGATCGCCTGTCGCGCCTGACGCACCGTCGTCGCCACCTGGGTTTCTAACCCCCACGTTTTCGCATCTTCAGCGATCTGCATCGTTAACAGCGTATCGTCATCGACGATCAACAACAGCCGCCGGTCGGGAGCGGGCATCGTCGGCGGCGGTTCGATGGAGAGCGGTTCGGGATCGCCGGCCAGTTGTTGGCGCAGTTCGACTAAACTCTGCCATAACTGTCTCTGTTCGGCTTCGACGAGGGGTTCTTCCTTCGACAGCAAGGCTTCGATTTGACGGGCGAGTTGCGATCCGTAACGATAGCCGAAGGTGCCTAACGACCCTGCCAAGCGATGGGCTTCTTGACGGGCGAGATGGCGATCGCCGTCGTTACCGCCGTCTTCGATCGCGTTGGCTCCCCGCTCGATGGTTTCGACTCGTTGCAGCGCCCTCGGCTTAACTCGAGTCCAAACTTGTTGGATGGCGTCGAGCGTCGGATTCGAGTTGGGCTGAGTCTGCATCGTCGAGTTTGCGATCGGCGGGGTAGAAGTCATGTCGTCAATATTTTTGAGACGATAGCCGACACCGTAAACGGTTTCGATTAAGTCGGCGGGCGCGCGAGCCGCTTTGAGTTTCGTCCGCAAGCCTTTAACGTGAGCGCGAATTGTATTTTCCGTGGGGGGTTCTTCTAAAGACCACAAATGAGCGATAATCGTTTCGCGATCGAAGACCCGAGACGGGTAACGTAAGAATAACTCTAACAGGGCGTATTCTTTTGGCGTCAGCGACAGCGATCGATTGTTGTAGGTCGCTTCGCAGGTGGCCGGATCGAGACACAGGCGCTCCCACGTCAAAACGGGCGGCCGCGCGTACCGTCCCCGTCGCAACAAAGCGCGAATACGGGCGAGAAGTTCCTCGACGCCGACGGGTTTGACGACGTAATCGTCGGCTCCGGCATCGAGTCCGCTAATTTTATCGTGGCTGGTTTCGAGGGCGCTCAACAGCAAGATCGGCATTTGATAATGTTGCGATCGCAAATACCGACAAATCCCAATGCCGTCGAGTTTGGGTAACATCACGTCTAAGACGAGCAGGTCGTAATCGAACGTCCGAGCGTAGTTGAGTCCCGTTTGCCCGTCCTTCGCGACATCGACAATATAGTTGCACTCGCTGAGATACTGACTCAGTAACTCAACCAATTGTTCGTCGTCTTCGACCAACAGAATTTTCACCAGTCAGTTCCCAGCACACTCTAAACTCCTTACTTCTAAGTTTAGGCATTTCCTTTTAAGTCCTAAAGCGCTTTCCGTACTTTCCGTTTCATCGATTTTCTTACCTTTTTGTTGGGTACTCCCACGCCGATCGAACCCTCGCGTTTCGACAAAATCGCGTTGCGCTCGGCGATCGCGCCCTCGTCTCTCGAATTTCCCACACCGAGAGTCGAGCGAAACCTCTCGCTCTCGTATAATGGGGCGGCGTACCGTTACCGTTTCCTTTTATGCACCGGAGCGCTGCAATTTTCTACATTAAAGACGGATACGACACCAGCGGAAAGCGGTTACTCGGGCGTCAGTCAGCAGGAGAAGGTTTTCTCAAAGGTCTCGCACGCTACAGCCAAGCCGAAACCCTGTACTGTTCGACTCCATCGGAAGACTCGTTTCGCGAATTTTGCGATCGCGTCCGGGGCTGGACTTCTCGAGAGCGAGCGATCGTATGGTTGCCCAGCGACGACCCCACCTCCGCTTCCAAAGCGGGACTGTTGTACCATCCCTCGCCCGGAATTGGCGAATTGGCCTGGAAACGCCGTTTCAGCGACCCTCGCACCTATAGCTTGTGCGGCATCACCCACACCACCGCCAGTCGCGCCGTCATGGAGGCGGTTAGCGAACTCCTCATCGCCCCCGTTCAACCCTGGGACGCTCTGATTTGCACCTCGGACGCCGTCAAACGGGGTGTCGAACATCTCCTCGACAGTTGGGGAGATTACCTCGCCCGACGTACCGGATGCAAACCCAACGCGAACGTCCGCCTTCCCGTGATTCCCCTCGGCGTAGACTGCACGGCGTTTCCCCAGGGACGCGACGCCACAGAGGCCCGCCAACGCCTGCGCCAAGAATTGAACGTTCCCGAAGACGATATCGCGATTTTGTTCGTGGGGCGGTTGATTTCTTACGCTAAAGCCCACCCCGTCCCCATGTATCTCGCGGTGGAACGGGCGGTACGGCAGCTTCCGCAACCGTTCAAACAACGGGTTCACTTGATTCAAGCGGGATGGTTCGAGTCGGACGCAGACGAAGCGGCGTTTAAAGCGGCGGCGAAGAAATACTGTCCTTCGGCGATCGCGCTGTTTGTCGACGGACGCTTGCCCGAAATTCGCCGCCACATTTGGACTGCGGCAGATATTTTTATTTCGCTTGCGGATAACATTCAAGAAACCTTCGGTTTGACCCCGATCGAAGCGATGGCGTCGGGGCTTCCCGTCGTCGTGTCCGATTGGAACGGGTATAAAGAATCCGTCCGCCACAATATCGACGGGTTTCGCGTTCCGACGCTGTTACCGCCACCGGGAACGGGGGGAGATTTGGCGTTCGACTATTTTAACGATCGCGTCAATTACAGTACCTTCGTCGGGGAAAGTGCGATCGCCACGGCCATCGACATCGATGCTTGTGCGGAATTTTTACGGCGGCTGATGGGCGATCGCGAGTTGCGCCAGCGTCTGGGGGAAAACGGCCGCCAACGGGCGCGACAGATGTACGATTGGCGGGTCGTCATTGGCGCTTATGAGGAGTTGTGGCTGGATTTAGCCCGACAACGCGCCAGTCAGTCGATGTGTGCGCCTCTCGAGAGCGAGCGATCGCCCTATCCGATTAGCGACGATCCCTTTCGCGCCTTCGCCCACTATCCCACGCAAACGCTGACGCCCCAAGTGCGGTTGACCCTCGGTCAAATGGCATCGCCCCAAGCGAGGGCGGAGTTGTTTCAACTGTGGACGAACACCTTGGGCAGTTCTCGCCGTCTGTCTCCAGAAGAAACAGCGAAGCTTGTCGAATTGGTGAAAGAACGGGGCGCGATCTCCATCGAAGAGATGTTTCGACAATGGCAGATTTCCCCGCGATCGCTTCGCGGCGTTCGTCTCTATCGCACGGTTTCCTATTTGCTGAAATTCGATATCCTCAAAATTGAATCTCTCGAGTAATCGTTCGGAATCGAAACCCCTTTAAAACTTAAATTGGCGGACTTATGCTTGGAAAAGACGAACTGTTACAGGCGATCGCTGGAAAAAATCGCGGCTTGCTGGCCACCGAAACCGATAAAACCGCCATTCTTTCGGCGGTAGCGCGTCTCGAAGATCGCAACCCCACCCCCAACCCCATCGAAGCCGCCGAACTCCTCGAGGGAAACTGGCGACTGTTGTACACCACCAGCGACGAACTTTTAGGGATCGATCGCTTTCCCGTTTACAACCTCGGGCAAATTTACCAATGTATCCGCGTCAAGGATCGCAAAATCTATAACATCGCCGAACTGCGAGGCATTCCCTATCTCGAAGGTATGGTGAGCGTTGCGGCAACGTTCCAACCCACCTCCACCCGTCGCGTTGACGTAAAATTTCAACGATTCGTGGTGGGATTGCAGCGACTCATCGGCTATCAAAATCCCGATGCGTTTATTGAAGCGATGGAATCGGGGAAAAAATTCTTCGCCGTCGATTTCGAGATTACTCCAGGAGAGCGCAGCGGTTGGCTAGAAATTACCTATCTCGACGAAGATTTACGCATCGGACGCGGTAACGTCGGTAGCGTGTTCGTTTTGTCAAAAGTTTAATCGAAGCGTTTGGGGCATCGCATTTTTCCGATCTTTTCCGGACGAGTCCCCCTCCGCCGGGAAGTATAGAACGGTAGATGCACCCTGATAGTTAACCCCGGCACGACACCCAGCCGGGGTTTTTTGTTGGGTGAATCGCGATCGCTCCATTGATGAGAAGAGAAAACATCAAGGGTCAGATCCCCGGTATCTTGGAAATGCCGGGGATCTCGTACAGAGGGGATCTTAATCGATCGAATCGGGTTATGGCGGAGACGATTAGAAGGGCAAACGCAACCAACGCCGCAACCAATTCGTCATGCGATCGAACGTCGTTAAAGTCCCTTGCCACGACTCCCCATGTTCCTGCCATTCCCGCACCACCAAGCGGCCTAACGGCGTCAGGCGGAAACTGTCTGTAATCCCCTGTCCGTCCACTTCCCGGCGCAACACACCCACGTTAATCAGCCATAACAGATCGTTTTCGGCATTGAGTTCTGGAATCGGAATTTCCGTATATCCCGCTTTAAAGCCAGCCGTTCCCGCGATTTCGCCGAGAAATACGCCTTCCTCGCGCATGGCGATGTAGAGTTTGAGTAGAAATGGCGAACAGCGCACGGCTCGTCTGGCACGTTCGATGGTAACTTCAGGATACTGAACCGATTGTGACATTTTGGAATTGGTGACAGTCATAGCGTTCGGGAGTTGTGCGAACAGAAGCGACAGACAACAGCGATGGAAAAGTCAGAGGCTGACCTCAACTTGAGATGTTAGCAGTGTGAAATTTTTTTAATATTCTAAACTCAAGCGTCGATCGCTGTCACAACCCTGTCAAAATAGTAGATCTTACGATTTGAGTGTCCTAGTGTCCTTATGAGCGTTGTCGTTGCCACGTTTTATAAATTCGTCCGTTTGCGCGATTTTGCAGAAAAGCGAGAACCGTTACTAAAATTTTGTCGCGATCGCGCCGTCAAAGGGACGATTTTACTCGCAGAAGAAGGCATTAACGCCACGATCGCCGGAAGCCGAGAGGCGATCGATGCAGTGTTGGACGAACTACGTCGCGATCCCCGTCTGGCGGACTTGGAACATAAAGAATCCACTGCGAAAATTCCGCCGTTCGAGCGGATGAAAGTGCGACTGAAGCGAGAAATCGTCACCCTCGGACAACCGAATATCGACCCGCGCGATCGCGTAGGAACTTACGTGAATCCCGAACAGTGGAATCAAATTATTTCCGATCCCGACGTGACGCTCATCGACACTCGCAACGATTACGAAGTGGAAATCGGCACGTTCAAGGGGGCAAAAAATCCCAACACGCGATCGTTTCGCGAGTTTCCCGAATACGTCCAACAAACACTCGATCCGGCAAAAAACAAGAAAATTGCGATGTTTTGCACGGGCGGAATTCGCTGCGAAAAAGCCACGTCTTATTTGTTAAGACACGGATTCAAAGAAGTTTATCACCTTAAAGGTGGAATTCTAAAATATTTAGAAAACGTTCCCGCAGACGAGAGTTTGTGGGAAGGAGAATGTTTCGTATTTGACGAACGGGTGGCGGTCAAACATGGTTTGGAACCCGGTCGTTACGAAATGTGCCTCAGTTGCGGATATCCCATTTCTGAAGAAGATAAAGCCTCTAAAAAATACGAATTTGCGATTTCTTGTCCCCACTGCTACGACAGCTTAACGGAAGAAAGGCGTCGCCGGCAGATGGCGAAAAAGCAACAGTTACTTCGATCTAAATCTTAGTCATCTCGTAACCGCATTGCATGAAATGCGGCTACGGAGGCTCAAACGGTAATTTTAAAAACGGAGGCTCTTCCGAACTTACTATGCAAGAAATCGCTGAAATCCTTACAGGAAAAGAGTTTTTGCTAAACGGTATAAAAAGTCCGCTCAAATCGCGAAATTCCTTTCCAGATATAGGCTACAAGCATTTACCCTACACACCAAGG
>NZ_JAQNCQ010000260.1:0-5573 GCF_028368005.1 Geitlerinema sp. CS-897
ACCCGCGCTAACTTTTTCCGTCTTTTTTCTCCGAGTAAGTCGTTGACGATTTCGACAATTCCGATTTCGTCAATGATTCCCGCCACTAACCCCAAGTGGTCTAAATTTTTGACCTCTACCGACATAGTCTCTTCCTTTTTCTGATGGCTACATTTTTTGATGATGACAGAAAAGCTTGCCGGAAGTCATTCTGCACATCCTACTATTTTTGTCAAGTCAGTTAGCTCTTGAATGTTATTTTCAAATCAAGGGGTCAGTTGGCTGAGTCGAAATACTTAATTCCTTTCCGATTCAATTTTAATTTATACTACCCATATACTACGTTTGAAGTGCGGAATGTGGGTTTTAAAACTCTAAGCGATCGCCGGATTCAACGATCTTGTCTTCCCCTTCTCCAGCGTGGTAAGAACTGCGAACCAACGGCCCCGATCGCACTTGCGAAAACCCTAATTTACGGGCGAAACCCCCAAGGCGATCGAACTCTTGAGGCGTCCAATATTTCTGGACTGGAAGACGATCGAGAGACGGACGCATATACTGACCTAACGTGACGCGATCGCACCCGACCTTTCGCAAATCTCGCAGGGTTTCGAGAATTTCCGCTTCGGTTTCCCCATGTCCCAACATCAACCCCGATTTCGTGGGAATCCCCGCATCGATTTCTTTCACCGTTCGCAACACTCCCAAAGAGCGATCGTACTTCGCGCCCCGTCGCACCGGATTCTGCAACCGTCGCACCGTCTCGACATTGTGGTTAAAACAGGCAGGTTTCGCGCGAACCACCGTTTCGATACGCTGACGTTGTAACTCGTCGGTAGAAAACTCCGTTGAAGTTCCCCCCCAAAAGTCCGGAGTCAAGACCTCTACCTGAGTCTGGGGATTGAGTTCTCGAACCGCCTCGATGGTTTTGACGAACCACCCAGCGCCCCCATCAGCTAAATCGTCTCGCGCGACAGACGTTAACACGACGTAGCGCAATCTCAACAACCGCACCGACTCAGCCACTTTACGGGGTTCTTCCGGGTCGAGAGGCATCGGCGCGTGTTTCTTGTCCACCTGGCAGAACGCACAAGCTCGGGTACAAACCGGCCCCATCAACAAAAACGTCGCCGTTTTGTTGGCATAGCACTCTCCTCGATTCGGACAGCGACCTTCCTCGCAGATTGTATGAATCTGACGCTGCTTGACGATGCGCTGTACCGTCGAGATTTCACCGGCATTTCCGATCGGACGGCGCAACCAATCCGGCATGGCAGCAACTTCAGCACGTAGTCGAGCAGTTCGAGTCAGATCGGCAGTCATAGGGTTAAAGGAGGTCTGAAACGTCAAAAAGAATTAGGGTAGTGTTGCACTCTAATGATGCTGGTCAGTCAAAATCCTTTGTTCGACGAGCGCTAATCTAACTCGAACGACTGTTCCTGGGGCGGAGATTGCGGCAGTTGACGAGGTTCTTGAAGGGGTTCGGGGCGGATCTCGATTTCTTCGACCTCCTCGACCCGCTCGAGTTCGACGGGGACTTTTTCCAGTTCCGGTAACTTCAACGGTTCGGCTCGTTTCTCTTCTACAGGACTCGACACCAACACCGGCAGCGGTGCTTGTTCGTCAAGCCAATAACTGGCCACCGGAAGCACGTTTTCCAAATCTTCCAGCAATCGGGGAATCACCATCACCGCGTGCAGTTCCCCAATACGTTCGGCTTCGTGCATTCCAGCTTCGATCGCCACGGCGACGTTAGCCACCGTACCGCGTACGATCGCCGTACACAACCCATCTCCAATGGTTTCGTAAGCCGCCAGTTGCACGTCTGCCGATTTCAACATGGCATCGGAAGCCCCCACCATCGCCGGAAAGCCCCGCGTTTCCAACAAACCGATCGCGCGATTGCTCAACCGAGAGTAACCTCGCTGCTTCTGACAGAGTTCCGCCAAGCGACTGCCGAGGGGAAACACCACCTCTAAATTCGGCATCGGACGCGGAATCACTAACTTCGAGACTAACTGTCCGAACTGTTCGGCCGTTTTCGCCCCTTCTTCAACCGCTAAACGCACGTCGGGATAGCGTCCGCGCACGATCGCCGTACAGTAACCGCTGCCGATTTTCTCGTAACCGACAAGGGTTACGTCGGCCGATTTCAGCATCATGTCGGCCGTACCGACGATGGCCGGAAAGCTGCGGGTCGAAACTAAGCCTAAAGCTGTATCTTGAAATTGAAACCGCTCCCGTGGTTTTTGTAGAGGAGTCGTCGCATGAAAACGAGAGATGGGGGGTTGAGACATTGAAACTCGTGGTTGCCAAGCGGCTGCAAACTGCTCGGAAATGCTACGTCAAAACGAACGCCGTTCGCCCCTACTATTGTATCGGCAATCCCGAAGTTGAGGGAGTTCGGGGGTGAAGAAGACTGGGACTTTCCCTCGGGGGCGATCGCTCCCTGCGATTCCTCTTATACTAAAAACGCTTTCGATTCATACATATCTGCCTGGAAATGAGCGAACACAGCCGAGACCGCCTCGAACTGTCTGACGAAGAAGTCCGCGATTTGTTGCGATCGCTCCGTCATAAAGACGGAAATTGGATCGCGTGGGGGAAAGCCTGCCACCAACTCCACAAAGCAGGATACGACCCCAACAATATTTTTGAAGAAACGGGATTTGAAGCGGTCGTCCAAAATCAAGTCATCGTCGCCGCGCAAGTGTATGACAGCATCGTCGAAGTCGGCGTTTCCGATCGCGCCAAAGCCTACAGCGAAGGTCCCCACAGTGACGTTCTCTACGAATTTCGCCTGTTAAACCGCCAACAACGGTCTGCTGCGGTGGAACTGGCTGCCGAAAAACAGTTCGACGTCGACGACGCTCACAGCCTCACCCGCGACATGAAACTGACTTCTCGTCTGTCGAATTTACCAGAGGGCTTTACGTCTCGACCGGGGGATGCAGTTGCCTATCAGTGTTGGCGACAAGCTCGTCAGAAAAAAGACCTCGCCGAGCGAACTCGCCTCATCGCTCGAGGGTTGAAGTTCGTGCAAACCGACGGCGCTCGCCAACAGTTAGAAAAGCTGTTGAGCGAGATTAGCGCTCCGCCGAAATACCAAGCGCCTCGACTGCCCTTTTACCGTCTCGAACAAGAAGACGAACTGCCCCGTCTCGTTCCGGTGGCGGGAGAGTTCCCGCTTTCGGCGTCGGATATCGAAACCCTCTCTCCGGTGACGGCGATCGAACCGTTTCGCATCACCACTGTTCCTCCGAATACCGCTTGCATTCCCGTTCCAGGTTGGCAAGTGGTTCTTAAAGCTGCCGATCCCGTCGCCGTTCTTACGCGCAGTACCGATTTGCCCAACGCTCCCGAGGGCAGAACCGAACAGGTGGTGGTGGTGGTCGATCGCGCTGTGCGAGTGTGGAATCCCAACAGCTACTTTTTGGTCGAAACGGGCGATACTGTCGATGTTGCTTGGTTTGACGAAGCCCCGGCCGAAACTGTTCTCGGACAAGTGGTGTTGATTTTGCGCCCGAAACGGATTCTCGACGAGGGGCATTTAATCCAACCGTGGCAGATGGACGATTGAGCGATTAAGACGAGGCGGCGGTGGGGGAGTATACCTGAAGGCGATCGAGCGCCCGCTGTCCGCCCCAGTTTTTGAGGATGTAGTCGTCGTACTCGTCGGCTACTTCTAACACCGCGTTGACGGAGGCTTCGAGTTCTTTGCGATCGCAGGTCGAGCCAACGATGGTATGCTCGAACAAAATATTACCGTTCGAGTCGAGGGCGAAGGCTCCGAAGCGCATCTGCGCGCTCGCTTCCAGCAGATACTTCATCAGATCTGGGGTGAGGTTCGCGCCTTTGATGACCGACGATCGCGTGTGAATGACGGCTTCGTTGTCTCCCCAGGGAAATACGAACACCTCCACGAGGGCAGATCCTCGGAAAACGCCCAAACCGGGAATGTCGGGACGCGCACAGGGAAGTTTTCCGAACAACTCTCGCATCCATCCGGCGATACGATCGAAACAGGCTTCTTGGACGGCGGTTTCAAATTTCATGATAGTTTCTCGGTGTGGTTTTTCTGCGACGAGTGACGCGACGTATCTTTTAAGCGATCGGGCTAAAATCGAGGTAGAATCGGGTGGGCAGTGTATTCAACTCGTTCGTTTCTGCCACTCTAAACGGCGATCGTCGCGTTTGTTGAACATTTAAAATCGAACTAAATAAGCTGTTTGACGATAAACGTATAAAGCTAAAAAACGTTAGCCTTTTTTTGTTTGCTGTTATTGATACAAGTGGAGTTGAATTGGCGAACTCAAACGAAAATCTATCTCAAATCGATGAAAATCGTATTCTTTCGCTAGCTTCACTCTATCACGGATCGTAACGAACACAATTCTTTTGTCATAAAACAACAAGATCGCATATCAAAACGCAAAACTCTTAAGATTTTAGTTGGGTTTTGAATGAAGTACAAAACATTTGAATTTACCCTATAAAAAACAATTTAAAAACGAAGATAAGATTAAAAATAAAAAATTAAATAAATTTTTTGAAATAGATTCTACGTTCTTAAAGAACAAATAAAAATTTAAAACAGCGAATTACAAATTTCTAGAATAATTATTTTTTTAATGTGACAATTAATAAAAAATTCCTTACCAAAGCAAATCATTATAAAATCTTCACAAGTATACGAAAAGTAAAACCGAGAAATTTAATCAATCGTGTCTCAAAAACAAAACTTCGATCGCGTTAATTTTTCAAGCAATCAAAAACTTGAGATCGTCCGAGCGTTGCTGGAGCGAGGCCGAGTTTCTGAAGATGCTCGAAAAGCATTTCGTATCGCCTATCCCAAAGCATCTGATGCCGCAATTTCTACAGCAGTATTTCATGTTTATGTTGACGGCATATATGCCGCCTTAGACTGGCTCGTTGATGTCGAGCTTTTTTTACAAGATCCTCATCACCGACAGATCGATCGCAGTGAAGTATTTCATCTAATCTACCATCTATATAATTATTTACAATTTATTGAATTGTTGCCAGAGAATCACGACGATTTTCTCGAAAAGATAGAAGATATTCGAGCGGCGATCGAAGCAAGTGATAAATCTTGGGCGCTAAGCAGCCTTGACGACTTGAGTGACCAAGTTAAAGGGAGTGTTTCTCCACCCAATTTTTGGAAAGATTAATCGATTAAAAATTCATACGGAATCCAGGTTTAAAAACCCTGTTTTGCGGCCTTCGTCGTAAATTCCCTGTACGCCAGGACTTAAATCGATTTTGGGCGATCGCGTTAAAAGGGGTTATGGTGTGCGGATTCCGTATCAGTAGGTTATCTGTAGTGTTCGGGAGCTTGAAAACGGAATCCGTAACGAAAAATACAAAATCGAAAAAGATGACGTTGTGGAGGCGATCGCCCCTTTTTGTTGAAATTTCGGTATTTTAACAATATCGGCTCTTCCGAACTTAAGATGCAGAATCAATCTGAAAAAATCATAGAAAGCTGACTCCTAAGCTCAAAGTTGCAGAAATTACGAAATCCATAAGCTTTGCGTTTAATCAGCTTTAACTTGTTGTTTAAACCTTCCACA
>NZ_JAQNCQ010000261.1:0-18701 GCF_028368005.1 Geitlerinema sp. CS-897
CTCCCCCTCTCCCCCTCTCCCACCCTCGCCGTCGGGGGACATTTGAAAAACAGTATTGCGATCGCCTTCGGGGACAAAATCTTTCCCAGCCAACACGTCGGGAATTTGGACTCTTCCGAAACGCGGCGGGCGTTTGAATACACGATCGCTCGACTCGGAAGTATTTACGACTTCCAACCGCACCGCATCGCCTGCGATTTACATCCCGACTACGCCTCGACAGAATTCGCCCGCAAGCAAAACCTCCCGCTGGTGCAGGTACAACACCACTACGCCCATGTCCTCGCTTGTATGGCGGAACATCAGTTAAAACCGCCGGTTTTGGGGGTGGCGTGGGACGGAACCGGCTACGGTCTCGACGGGACGATTTGGGGCGGCGAATTTCTCTGGGTGACCGATACCGGATTCGAGCGAGTGGCGCATTTTCGTAAGTGGACACTTCCGGGGGGCGATCGCGCCGTCAAAGAACCCCGTCGGGCGGCGTTGGGAATGCTTTACGAACTGTTTGGCGAAGCGGCGTTTTCGCTGACGCAATCCCCGACTATTCGGGCGTTTTCACCGCCAGAACTTACCCTGTTGGCGTCGATGTTGCGTCGCCGCGTCAATACGCCGCGAACCTCGAGTGTGGGGCGAGGTTTCGATGCAGTGGCGTCGTTGCTGGGGTTGCGACAGTGTCTGAGTTTTGAGGGACAGGGGGCGATGGCGTTGGAGTTCGCCGCCCGAGAAAGCGATACGCGATCGCACTATCCGTTTTCGATCGATCGTCGCTACACTTGTCCGTCTTTGGATTGGGAACCGATGCTGCGGGCGTTGATGTTGGATTGGCGCCGCGATCGCCCGGTCTCGGATATTGCAGCCAAGTTTCACAATACCCTCGCCGAAGCGATCGTGACAGTCGCCCGGTTACTCGAAGATCGGGGGGTCGACACCGCTGCGATCGTTTTAACCGGGGGGTGTTTTCAAAATCAAGTGTTGCTCGAGGCGGCGATCGAACACCTGCAACGGGTTAATTTTCGTCCCGTTTGGCACCAACAAATCCCACCTAACGATGGTGGAATTGCCGTCGGACAAATCCTCGCTGCTGCCTTGGAAAACAATCCAAAAAAATGCTAAAATTAGAGCGTGATTTAGAAAATAGATTTATAATTGCGCTTGATTTTTTTAGTAATTTTATATTTGTTTTATTTTTTGCAAATCTTTACGTTTTGAAATGAGAACGAACGTACAATGTGTTTAGCCGTACCTGGAAAAATTCTCGAAATTTTCGGAGACGATTACCTGACTAAAACAGGAAAAGTCAGTTTTGGCGGAGTGGTTAAAACCGTCAGTTTAGCCTACGTTCCCGATGCTGAAATCGGAGATTATGTAGTGGTTCATGTCGGTTTTGCCCTCAGTAAAATTGACGAGGAGGCAGCCAAACAAACATTAAGCGATTTACAACAGATAGCAAACTTGAGTTAAAAAACGTAACTACCCCCTCCCTCCACCCGAGATTTATTCCATAATCGAAATAGAGTTCGTTAATCGCTAAATTGTAACGAAAAGTTGACGTTTAAATCACCAAACAACCGTCTAACGAGTTAACAAGCGATCGCAATTTATTAAAGCAATCGAACGATTGTTTTAAAAGCTCGAAAAGCCGTCAAACTGGCGAGCGATCGTGCGACTGAGAGAATAACGAACTCGAGCCGAACGCGGAGTGTAAACTCCCTTGCCGATGGGCTGCCAAATTCCCACGGTGTCTCAACCTACCTGGGTTTGTGCGAAGAGGAGCTTCGATCGCCATCGTGGAACCGAAACTTTTCGTCGTTCCCCTCCCACTCACGAACCTCTAAGCCGCTCGCAAAGGATTGAAGAGGATGAACGCCAAAACCTACGCAACCCTAGACGGAAACGAAGCCGTTGCCCGCGTTGCCTACCGACTCAACGAAGTCATCGCCATTTATCCCATTACCCCCGCCTCCCCGATTGGCGAATGGGCAGACGCTTGGATGTCAGAAGGACGTCCGAACCTGTGGGGAACCGTTCCCTCCGTCGTCGAAATGCAAAGCGAAGGCGGCGCAGCCGGAGCCGTTCACGGATCGCTACAAACCGGGTCGCTGACGACCACCTTCACCGCATCCCAAGGCTTGCTGTTGATGGTTCCCAACCTCTACAAAATAGCCGGAGAACTCAGTAGCGCCGTCCTTCACGTGGCGGCGCGTTCTGTAGCAGCCCAAGCCCTCTCCATTTTCGGCGATCACAGCGACGTCATGGCCGCTCGCGGCACCGGATTCGCCTTGCTGTGTTCGGCCTCAGTACAAGAAGCCCACGATTTCGCCCTCATCGCTCAAACCGCCACCCTCGAATCGCGAGTTCCCTTCATCCACTTCTTCGACGGATTCCGCACCTCCCACGAAATCCAAAAAATCGAAGAACTCGACGAGTCCGTGTTACGGGCGATGATAAACGACGAGTGGGTTTACGCCCATCGTTCCCGAGGGCTGACCCCCGATCGCCCCGTGCTGCGCGGAACCGCCCAAAACCCCGACGTATTTTTCCAAGCCCGAGAAAGCGTCAACCCCTTCTATAATGCCTGTCCGACCATGGTAGAAGCGGCGATGGACAAATTCGCCGAACTCACCGGACGCCGCTATCACATCTACGAATATCACGGCGCCCCCGATGCCGATCGCATCGTGGTGTTGATGGGATCTGGCTGCGAAACCGCCCACGAAGCCGTTTCCTATCTCAACAGCCAAGGGGAAAAAGTTGGCGTGTTGAAAGTGCGCTTGTATCGCCCTTGGGATATCGAAAAACTCTTGGCGGCGTTCCCGAAAACCGTCAAAAAAATCGCCGTCCTCGATCGCACCAAAGAACCCGGTGCCGGTGGCGAACCTCTCTATCTCGATGTCGTCTCCGCCTTCAGCGAAGCCTGGGACGGCGAAATGCCGAAAATCGTCGGCGGACGTTACGGCTTGTCCTCCAAAGAATTCAGCCCCGCGATGGTCAAAGGCGTCTTCGACAACCTGGCGCAAGACAAGCCTAAAAACCACTTTACCGTGGGCATTCACGACGACTTGACGAACACCTCCATCGAATACGACCCCAACTTCAGCACCGAACCCGAGAGCGTCGTGCGTTCCGTGTTCTACGGCTTGGGTTCCGACGGAACCGTGGGGGCGAATAAAAACTCCATCAAAATCATCGGTTCGGAAACCGACAACTACGCCCAAGGTTATTTCGTCTACGACTCCAAAAAATCCGGGGCGGTGACCGTATCTCACCTGCGCTTTGGACCCGATGCCATTCGATCGACCTACCTGATTAACCAAGCCAACTTTGTCGGCTGTCACCAGTGGACGTTCCTCGAAAAACTCAACGTCCTCAAAGCCGCCGCCCCCGGTGCGACGTTCCTCCTCAACAGTCCCTACGGTTCCGAGGAAGTCTGGGATCGGCTGCCGTTGGAACTCCAAGAAGAAATCGTCCGTAAGAACCTGAAATTCTACGTCATCAACGCCTATCAAGTGGCACGAGACAATGGCATGGGCGGACGGATCAACACCGTCATGCAGACTTGCTTCTTCGCCCTCTCCGGCGTGTTGCCGCGCGACGAAGCGATCGCCCAAATCAAACACGCGATCGAAAAAACCTACGGCAAAAAAGGACGAGAAATCGTCCAAATGAACCTCAATGCCGTAGACGCCACCCTCGACCACCTCTACGAAGTCAACGTGGGTGAGGCGAATTCCACCGTGCGGATGCGTCCGTCGATTCCCGAAGTTGCCCCCGAATTCGTGCGCGAGGTCGAAGGTAAAATGCTCTCCCGCGAAGGGGACGACCTACCCGTCAGCGCCCTCCCCTGCGACGGAACCTATCCCACCGGAACCTCCAAATGGGAAAAACGCAACGTCGCCCAAGAGATCCCCGTGTGGGATCCCGACGTGTGCGTGCAGTGCGGTAAGTGCGTGATGGTTTGCCCCCACGCTGTCATTCGCGGCAAAGCCTACGACGAAGGCCAGTTAGCCGATGCGCCCAGTACCTTCAAGTTCACCGACTTGAAAGATAAAGACCCCAACTTCGGCGGTCAGAAATTCACGATTCAAGTCTCTCCCGAAGACTGTACTGGATGCGGCGTGTGCGTGGACGTTTGCCCCGCCAAAAACAAATCCATGCCGTCGAAGAAGGCGATTAACATGGAATCGCAACGGCCGTTGCGGGAAAGCGAACGGGAAAACTGGGACTTCTTCATGGAGTTGCCCAATCCCGATCGCCGTCACTTGCACCTCGATCGCATTCGCCAACAACAATGGCAAGAACCCCTGTTCGAGTTCTCCGGGGCCTGTGCCGGATGCGGCGAAACCCCGTATCTCAAACTCGTCTCCCAACTGTTCGGCGATCGTACCCTCATCGCCAACGCCACCGGCTGTTCTTCCATCTACGGCGGCAACCTCCCCACCACTCCCTGGGCGCAAAATACCGACGGACGGGGTCCGGCGTGGTCGAACAGCCTCTTTGAAGACAACGCCGAATTCGGCTTGGGCTTCCGCCTGTCCCTCGACAAACACACGGCCTTCGCCAGCGAACTGTTGCAGAAGCTGGCCGGACAAATCGGCGACAACCTCGTCCGAAACATCCTCGACAACCCGCAAAAATCCGAAGCCGACATTTGGGAACAGCGGGAATACGTCCAGCAGTTGAAACAAGCCCTCGACAACATCGATAGCCCCGACGCCAAACAACTTCGCTCTCTGGCCGATTACCTGGTCAAGAAAGACGTTTGGATCGTTGGCGGTGATGGTTGGGCTTACGACATCGGCTTCGGCGGACTCGACCACGTCATCGCCAGCGGACGCAACGTCAACATCCTGGTGATGGACACCGAAGTCTACTCCAACACTGGCGGACAGTCTTCCAAAGCCACGCCGCGCGGTGCCGTCGCCAAATTCGCCGCTGGCGGCAAACCCGCACCCAAGAAAGACCTAGGCTTGATTGCCATGACCTACGGCAACGTCTACGTGGCGTCCGTGGCCATGGGGGCGCGGGACGAACATACCCTGAAAGCCTTCCTCGAAGCCGAAGCCTACGACGGACCTTCGCTCATCATCGCCTACAGTCACTGCATCGCCCACGGCATCAACATGACCACGGCGATGAGCCACCAGAAAGCCCTGGTCGAAAGCGGCCGCTGGTTGCTGTACCGCTACAATCCCGACTTGAAAGCCGAAGGCAAGAATCCCTTACACATCGATTCGCGATCGCCGAAGAAAGGGGTGCGCGATTCCATGTACGCCGAAAACCGCTTCAAGATGCTCACCAAAACCAAACCCCAAGATGCGAAGCGGCTGTTACAAGAAGCTCAAGCCGATGTTGACACTCGCTGGAAGATGTACCAATATCTCGCCGCCCGTCCCATCGACAACGGCAAGATAAAAGGCAATGGCAACGGTCACAACGGCCACAGCCAATCGGACACGACGGCCTCTGACGAAACGCAACCGCCCTCGGTGAAAGCGTAGCCTCCCAGTCAGTAGGGTGGGCAACGCCCACCAAATTCCTTCGAGGTGGAGACGGAGCAGGTCGGTCGAGTGTGATTCCCCTGCCAACCTGTTGGAAACGGCAATGCCCACCCTACGTCAAGGCGACCTGTTGGAAACGGTGGGCAATGCCCACCCTACTCCGGCTCCCCCTCCAAAAAAGACGGCGATCGAGTAAAAAGAGAGAAGGACTATGGACTTAACCACGACTTACCTGGGACTGACCCTCAAATCTCCCTTGGTTCCCTCCGCAGCCGCCCCCCTCACGGAAGACATCGACAACATCAAACGCATGGAAGATTCCGGTGCGGCGGCGGTGGTGTTGCATTCGTTGTTTGAAGAACAGTTACTGCGGGAAAAATTCGAGTTACACCACCACCTGCAATACGGTACCGAGAGTTTCGCCGAAGCCCTGACGTACTTTCCCGAACCGGACGAGTACCACGTGGGGCCGGAACTGTACCTCGAACACATTCGCCAAGCTAAAGCCAGCGTTGACATTCCCATCATCGCCAGTTTGAACGGCTTTTCGTCCGGCGGTTGGGTCGAATACGCCCAACTGATGCAGGAAGCGGGAGCAGATGCGATCGAACTCAACATTTACTACGTTCCCACCGACCCCAACATGACGGGGGAACAGGTCGAACGCAACTATATCGACACTCTGCGGGACGTCGAAGCCGAGGTTTCCCTTCCCGTGTCGTTGAAACTCAGTCCCTTTTTCAGCAACTTCGCGAACATGGCGCAACGCCTCGACGACGCTGGGGCGAAAGGGTTGGTGTTGTTCAACCGCTTTTACCAACCGGACATCGATCTGGACAACCTAGAAGTCTATCCCCACGTTTTGCTGAGTACGCCTCACGAAATGCGGCTTCCCATGCGTTGGATCGCGCTGCTGTACGGTCAAATTCAAGCGGATTTAGCAGCGACGAGCGGCATTCAACGGGGAACCGACGTCATTAAAATGATGATGGCAGGGGCGAAGATTACTCAGATTTGCTCGGTGTTGTTGCGCCACGGAATCGAGTACATTCGCACCCTGGAACGGGAAATCCAGCATTGGATGGACGAACACGAATACGAGTCCATTCAACAGATGCAGGGAAGCATGAGCCAGATGTACTGTCCTGACAAGTCGGCTTACGAACGGGCGCAGTACATGAAGGCGGTTACGTCTCACGAGCCGGATTACGATCCCGAACAGGTAATTTCTCGGTAGGGGGCGTTTCTTTGACGTCTCCTCCCAATGGATAATATGCCTGTACTGATTTCAGTACGGGCGTTTTTTTGGGGACGTTGAAATCTGTCACGATTTGCCTCGTATGCTAGGAATTGCTTAAAAGATGTGAAAAGCTTACGACGTAAGGCTTAGAGAAGTTCGATCGGGGCGTCGAAAACCCGAAAAAGAGGTAGAATGGGAGACTCTCGTGCGTCCTGCAAGATAAAATGTATCGAAAATCACAAAATTCTGACTCGCCCAACAAAGCCTTTGATACGAAATCCGAATCTCAACGCTTCGACTCCGCTCGCTTCGACTCCGCTCGGACTCAAATACTGGTTTTGCCCAATCTGAAAAGTCCCTCTCTATCCCCCCAACCCCCCTCTTCTTTGGGGGGCTAAGGGGGATGTGGTGAAGACTTCTTGAAACCTAACTTATCGGAAAAGGATGGAGTATGAATGGCGCTGGGAGCCTCGATCGCCAAAGAAAAATCGGGCGTTAGCGATCGAGAAATCGTCGAACAAATTTAAGGAAGCCCTTGTTTGTAGTATTTGATAGATCGAAGTAAAGCAGGGTTTATGCTTTGAGGAAAACGAGCTGCTTGTTCTTGTTCCACCCCCTGCTTTTTATAACTTTTTCACCCAACCCTCTGTACGAAATCTGGAGCGATCGATTTGTGGCTAAGCTTTCTACGGAACTTCACCGTTACTTTTTTTCAGAAGAGCGTCTCGATCGCGTGAAGCTATCAGACGTTATCGAAATTGCTGGAGAGCGGAGTTTTGGCTTTCTGTTCGTGTTGTTGTCCCTGCCGTCGGCGTTGCCGATTCCCGCACCGGGGTATTCTATTCCCTTTGGCATCGTGATGTTGTGGTTGGCGTTGCAGCTCGTCGCCGGACGAGAACGCCCCTATTTCGTGCAACACTGGCTCGATCGCGACATTTCACTCTCGACGGTGCAGGGCGTTTTGAAAAAAGGGCTGCCCTGGTTGCAGCGCGTTGAAGTGTTGTCTCGTCCTCGTTTGAGCTACGTTTGCACGAGCGTCGTCGGGCGAGTCGTTCTCGGACTGGCCATCGCCCTGATGTCGGTTTCAATGATGGTTCCCATCCCCGGCACGAACACGTTGCCAGCGATGGGAATTTTCATTACGGGATTCGGTTTACTCGAGGACGATGGCGCGATTAGTTTGATGGGGTTGGTGGTGTGCGCGATGGGCGCGACTCTGACCACCCTGATTGTAATTTTCGGCTACGAAGCCGTCAAAACTGGCATCGATATGCTCAGAGATGCGATTTGATGCCCGTCCTCTGCCAGTTTGGATGCTATTCGACAAACAACGCCCGAGCCGTGAGGGATTTTTTCGCTTCCTGTAGCGGTGCGGGGGAGGCATCAGGATGAGGGAGCGAAGAGGGTAAGCTATCGACCTCGAAGGTAGTCGGTGCGGGAGAACGAGCGATTTGAGGGGCGCGAGACGAGAAGTTGGTAGGCAACCCCGATACGGCAGCGAGAAAGAGGGCTGCGATCGCCGTTCCTCCCCACGCCCACCGCTGCTGTCGGTCTTGGCGCAGGCGAGCGAACACCCGTTCGGCCGTGACCTCGGGTACGGTTTCGCTGGGCGGAACGGGCAGTCGCTGGAGTCCGAAACTGGTTCGTTCGAGACGGCGATACAGTTCCCGAGCGCGATCGTCGGCGGCCAAGAGCGTCTCGACTTGCTGGCGTTCGCTTTCGCTGACTTCTCCGTCGAAATAGCAACTGAGAAGCACGAACAGGTCTTCGTCTCGGTCTACACGAGCGGACGGCTCGAATCGGTTGCGTTCGTCGTAATCCTTGCGGGTCATAGTTGCGTCACCACCTGGCTGTCGGTTGCGGACAGCGACCTCTCTCCATCAAATTATACTTGCGTATTTTTACAGACGAAAGCCACTGAAAAAAGTTTCTGAGGAACGATTCGATCGCTGCGATCGCCGTTCGTCGTTCCACGAGCTTAATCTGAGGCGATCGATCTCGAAACGGAATTCAATTGTTAAGACGAGAACCTAAAAACAAGGGAGGTTAACTGTCGATATAGTGTTGTAACTGAGCTTGTAAACGATGTCTGGCTCGGGCGATGCGAGATTTCACCGTTCCCAAAGACACACCTGTAATTTCCGCAATTTCCTCGTAAGCCATCCCTTCGATTTCTCGCAACACGATCGTCGTGCGGAAAACTTCCGGCAAGTCGGCGATGGCGACGCGCAGGCGATCGTAAAATTCGTCGGTAGTTAGAGCGTCGTCCGGGCCGGGATCTTCGGTGGCGATTTCCCATTCTCGCTCTCCGTCGTCCGTGGTAAACGGCGCGTCGAGAGAGAGAGGTTGGCGTACCCGCTTGCGTTTGCGTAACTCGTCGTAAAACAAGTTGGTGGCAATACGGCTGAGCCATCCTTTAAATTTGATGGGATCTTGCAAGCGGCGGATATTGCGGTAGACCCGAATCCAGACCTCTTGTGCTAAGTCCGAGCGGTCTTGCCAGTCTGGGGCTAAGTGATATAACACCCGATCGACGTAGGATTGATACCGACGTAACAGTTCGGTGAAGGCTGCGCGATCGGGACGCGCTCCGGCTTGGCAACGGCGCACCAAATCGATGTTAGACAATTGGGCGGGAGAAGGCACGGGAGTTTGAGGAACGGTCGCCGAGGCCGTAGACCAGGATAATGAAATAGAATGTGTCATGGGCATATTTAAGGCGATCGGAGCTACCAAGAACCTTTGACGTCGAACTGATTCTAAGAGTTCCCGTCAACGGGCGATCGCTGCGTAGACAGATTGACAAACTGTCCCATTTTTGTCGTCATCTACCTTTGTTCTATCCTAACCTTCGACGTTTGACTCGATCCCTGTCGGTCAGCCGTTTTCGGGACGACTTGCGAGAACTACTATGATTTGTATTGTGACGTTTTGTAACGATAGCGGGCGTATCGAGAGCGCAAACGCTGACGCCAAGGCGTTGTTTGGGTATGACGGCCGGGACATCCGACACGATTCGATCGAAACTCTATTTCCTCACTGGCCGACTGACACGACCTGTTTCGATTCCCCGATCGATTTAGAAGGGCAGCGTGCGGACGGCTCCGTCGTTCCCTGTCGCGTCGAAATCCTGAAATCTTATACCACATCTACGGCAATTTGTCAACCTCTCCGAGAGAATTTCGACGTGCGAGAGCGGTTTGTGCAGTACGCTCCCACCGCCGTCGCCATGTTCGACCGACAAATGAACTACCTGTTAGCCAGCCAGCAATGGGCGAGCGAGTACGGTCTCGACCTCGACGATCTGCCAGGGCGATCGCACTACGATGTCTTTCCCCTATTTCAGACCGACCCCGAGTCCCGCGATCGCTGGCAGCGTCGCCAAAACGCCTGTTTGTCCGGTCGTGTCGAGCGGGGAGACGACGAACCCTTTCCCCAAGCCGACGGCAACCTCGCCTGGTATCAGTGGGAAATGCGGCCGTGGCGAACCGCAACCGGCGCGATCGGCGGCGCGATCTTGTGGACGAACAACATCACCCAAACCAAACAAATCCAAGACGAACTCTACTGCGCCAAAGAAGCCGCCGAAGCCGCTAACCGCTCCAAAAGCACCTTCTTGGCCAACATGAGCCACGAACTGCGAACGCCCCTCAACGCCATTATCGGCTACAGCGAAATGCTCGGCGAAGACGCCCAAGACGAAGGGTACGACGACATCGCCGCCGACCTCAACAAAATCCGCGCGGCCGGACAACATCTCCTCTCGCTCATCAACGACATCCTCGACATCTCCAAAATCGAAGCCGGGCGTATGGATCTGTATATCGAATCGTTCGATATTTCCAGTTTGTTGGCTGAAGTACAAGCCACAACCGTTCCCGCCATCGAAAACAATAACAACCAATTCCAATTAAGCGGCGAGGGCGATCTCGGTGCCATGTGTGCCGACTTAACCAAAGTGCGTCAAATTCTGATCAACCTCCTCAGCAACGCCGCTAAATTCACCCACGACGGAACGGTCACCCTCAGCGCCTATCGCAACACCGACAGCAACGGACGCGGTTGGGTCGTCTTTGAAGTCGCCGACACCGGCATCGGCATGACCGACGAGCAAATCGAGAACGTCTTCACCGCCTTCAGCCAAGCCGATGCCTCCACCACCCGCAAATACGGCGGAACGGGTTTGGGTCTGGCCATCACCCGGCACTTTTGCCAAATGATGGGAGGCGACGTCACCGCAGACAGCACCCCCGAACGGGGATCGACCTTCACCGTTTACCTACCCGCCGAACCCCTCGACAGTATCGACGAACCCACCAGCGATCCGAGTGCGACAGCGACGCCGACCCCGATCGCCCAACCCTCGGGTTTAGTCCTCGCCATCGACGACGATCCCAACACCCTCGACCTCATTTCCCGACGGCTGAGTAAAGAAGGATTTCACGTCGAAACCGCCAGTAGCGGTGTCGAAGGCTTGAAACGGGCGCGAGAACTCAAACCCGATGCGATCGTTCTCGACGTTCTCATGGAAGACATGAGCGGCTGGGCTGTTTTGGCCGCCCTCAAAGCCGATACCGAACTGGCCGATATTCCTGCCATCGTCGCCACCATCGTCGATGAAAAAAACCTCGGCTTTACCTTGGGAGCGTCCGACTACCTGCTCAAACCGCTCGATAACCAGCGACTGGCGCGGCTCCTCGACAAATACCGACAGCGACGCATTCTCGGCAGTATTCCGGGGGAAAATCGCATCCTCGTCGTCGAAGACGACGAGATGACCCGCGAGATGATGCGACGCACCCTCGAAAAATTCGGCTGGAACGTCGTCGAAGCCTGTGACGGTCGGGCTGCTCTCGATGCCGTCGCGGCCGAGCCACCCAACCTAATTCTCCTCGATTTGATGATGCCGAACATGGACGGCTTCCAGTTTTTGACGGAGTTTCGCCGAACTGGAAACTGGCGATCGATTCCCGTGGTCGTCGTTACGGCGATGGAACTGACGGCGGCAGACTATCAGCGTCTCGATGGGTCGGTCGCGCACATTCTCGAAAAAGGGGCGTCCACCCGCGACGAACTCCTACACGAAGTTCGCGATCGCCTTTTTGCCAGTCTCGCCCCCCGAGCAGACAGAGGCGACCTCGAAATGGGACAATAAAAATCGACGGGAGAATCGTTCGAGACTCGATCTTGTGGGTCGGTCGTTGCCCGAGACACCCTCGATCGAAAAAGCCCGAATCCCAAGGTGCGATCTCAAAACTCACGGCGTCCCGGCTGTCTTTCTGGGGTGTTTCAGACCCCTCGCTGCTGCTGTATCCTGTTGCGTATGGCTAAAATTTTGCTGGTCGAAGATAACGAAATGAATCGGGATATGCTGTCGCGGCGTCTCAAACGCAAAGGTCACGTGGTCGTCGTGGCCACTGATGGAGCCCAAGGGGTAGAGATGTCTCTCAGCGAAGCCCCCGATCTAATTTTGATGGATATGGGTCTTCCCGTGATGGACGGTTGGGAAGCCACCTCGACCATTAAAGCCAAACCGGAAACGAAAAAGATTCCCGTCATTGCCTTAACCGCCCATGCCATCGCGGGCGATCGCGAAAAATGCCTCGCTGCCGGGTGCGACGACTACGATACCAAACCTGTAGAATTTCCGCGTTTGCTCTCGAAAATCGAAGCGTTACTCTCGTAGCGACTTCAGAGGCGAGATGCTTTTGCGAGACCCCCTCCAAGATCCATGACCGATTCTACGACCTCGAACCGCGTCGCTCGATTTGCTGGGATGGGTGCGATCGCCGGATGCGGGTTCGTCGCCCTCGCCGGTAGTCTCGACCTCCTAGCGACACCGCTTCCCCTCGACGATCTCACGTTTTGGGGCGTTCTGGCCGCGTTCGCCCGACGCCACGGTCAAAATCCCGTGTTGTGGGTCGTCGATAGCCTACCGTTCGTGTTCGGTTGGCTGATGTGGCAGTGGGGACGACAGGCGAGTGTTCGAGCCACCTGGCAAACTCGCCAACGTCGAACCCTCGAAAAACACAATCGAGCGCTAGTGGAACTGGCCCGGAACCAACAGTTCGAGACGGGGAACGTCGCGGCAACCCTCCGAGGGATCGCAGCGACTGCCGCCCGAACCTCGCAAGTGGCTCGGGTCAGCTTGTGGCAGTACGAAGACGATCGCACCCGGCTCGCGTGCTTGGAAGCCTACGATCGCGATCGCGACGACCACAGCTCTGGAACAGTTCTGGCGGCGAGCCGATATCCCGATTATTTCCAAGCCCTCGAAACCGAACGCTACCTCGCCGTCTCCGATGCGATCGGCGATCCGCGCACGCAACGCCTGGCCGAAACGTATTTTATCCCCAACGCGATCGCTGCCGTTTTAGGTGCGCCCGTGCGCCTCGGGGGAAAAACCATCGGTCTCGTCATGCTCGAACACGCCGAGACGCCGCGAACTTGGACGACCGAAGAACAAACCTTCGCCGCCTCCATCGCCGATTTCGTCGCCCTGGCCGTGCAAACGGGCGATCGCACGTCTGCCGAAGTCGCCCGCTGGGAAAGTGAAGAACGCTTTCGCTGGCTCTCCGAAGCTACCTTCGAGGGTATCGTCATCCACGCTGACGACACCATTATCGACACGAACCAAGCTCTCAGCACCCTCTTCGGCTACCGCGACGACGAATTTCTCGGCATGAACCCGCTGGAGTTGTTCGCACCTCCCTGTCGGGATCTCGCCATCGCTCCCCTGCGATCGGGATCGGATAAAACCCTCGAACTCGTGGGACAGCGAAAAGACGACTCGACGTTTCCCATCGAAATTCAAGGTCGCCTCCTCCCCTATTACGGCAATAAAGTCCGCGTGACGGCCGTACGGGATATCACCGAGCGACAAAACGCCGAACGCGCCTTGCGACAAAGCGAAGCTCGCTATCGCGCGATTTCCGAACTGGCCTCCGATTACATCTACGCCGCCGACGTGACCCCCGACGGCAACCCCATCGTGCAGTGGGCGACGCAATCGTTCGATCGCATTACCGGTTACAGTCGCGCTGAAGTCGAAGCGATGGGGGGATGGTCGGCTGTCGTTCACCCCGACGATCGCGATCGCGTCCACCACCGTTTCACTCAAAACCGCGTGGCAGACTGGGAAGGCGTTCTCGAATACCGCATCGTCACCCGCGACGGCGAAACCCGTTGGCTGCGAGATTACGCCCGTCCCAACTGGCAAGAATCGGAGGGCGACACAGTTCGTTTACTCGGTGCGGTGCAAGATATCACTTTGTCCAAAACGGCCGAAGCCGAACTCTACCGCGCTAAGGAAGCCGCCGAAACCGCCAACCGCTCTAAAAGTGCCTTTCTGGCCAATATCAGCCACGAACTGCGAACGCCCCTCAACGCCATTATCGGTTACAGCGAAATTCTCCAAGAAGAGGCTGAAGAAGAGGGAAACACCACCGCCGTCGAAGATCTTCAGAAAATCCGTACTGCGGGAAACTTCCTGCTGGCGCTAATTAACGACATCCTCGACATCTCGAAAATCGAGGCAGGGAAAATGCAGCTTTACATCGAAGCGTTCGATCTCTGTGCCTTAATCGAGGAAGTTCGCGTTACCCTCGAGCCGATAATGGAGAAAAACGGCAATACGTTTACCCTCGAGTGCGACGAGAATCTAGGAGAAATCGAAGCCGACATTACGAAATTGCGCCAAGTGTTGCTCAATCTCCTCAGCAACGCCGCTAAATTCACGGAAAACGGCAACGTCCGCCTGACCGTCCGACGTTATCGCGATGGCTTAGAGGGAGAGGTCGGGGAAGATATCGACGGTGAAAGTGCGACGCACCGCTTCGGCGATCGCGTTGTCTTCAAAGTCACCGACACGGGAATCGGCATGACTCCCGAACAAGTGGCGCATCTCTTTGAAGCCTTTACTCAAGGAGATGCCTCCACCACCCGAAAATACGGCGGAACGGGACTCGGACTGACCATTAGCAAACGCTACTGTCAGATGATGGGGGGCGACATCGCCGTTAACAGTCAAGTCGATGTGGGGTCTGAGTTTACCATCGTCCTACCCCGCGTGTTACCGCGATCGACGACGACCGGATGAGGGGGAAAGGAGCAGTGTTTCAGTCGCCAGTCACCCGTCACCCGTCACCCGTGATGAGGAGATGAGGCGATGAGGAGACACGGTTACCCGTTAACTGTCCTCACTCTTCCCTCTTCCCTCTTCCCTCTGCACTGAAGAAGCTCTCCTGTTCACAGAGCGAGACGCTTCAGATTGCGATAGAATCGGGTACGATTGCCCGACTGGGTCAACTGAATCCCGTGCGTGTAGAGACCGATTCGGTGCGTCTTGACGGCAACGCTCGCGACTCCGTTGCGATCGCGCGGCATTTGTTGGTTCCTTCCGACTTCACGGGAGTCCATTGAGGAATGCGTTAATGAGATCGCTCGAAAACGCCAGCGTCCTGGTTGTAGACGATAACGAAGCCAACCGCGATTTACTCCGACGGCGGCTGAAGCGACAAGGCTATCGAGTCACCGTCGCCGAAGACGGGTTTCGCGCCTTGGAACTGATGCGAGAGCAACCGTTCGATTTGGTGTTGCTCGATATCATGATGCCGCGAATGAACGGCTATCAAGTTCTCGAGCAGGTAAAAGCCGATTCAGACCTTCGCGATATTCCCGTTCTCGTCATTTCTGCTCTCGACGATCTCGACAGCGTGGTTAAGTGTATCGAACTTGGGGCGGAGGATTATCTTCCAAAACCCTTCAATCCGATTTTGCTCAAAGCGCGAATTGGAGCCTGCCTCGAAAAAAAGCGCTTACACGACCAGGAGAAGGCATATCTCGAACAGCTACGGGTCGAACAGGAGAAGTCGGAACGTCTGCTGCTGAATATTTTGCCCCAAGCGATCGCCGAACGCCTCAAGCAAAACCCTCGGACGATCGCGGATAGTTTTGCGGACGTCAGCGTGTTGTTCGCCGATATCGTCGGTTTTACAAAACTCTGGTCGCGCATTTCTCCGACGCAACTCGTCGAACTCCTCAACGAGATTTTTTCGGGATTCGACGAACTAGCCGAAAAGAACGGCTTGGAAAAAATTAAAACCATCGGCGATGCTTATATGGTAGTCGGCGGACTCCCGATTCCGCGAGCGGATCACGCCGAAGCGATCGCGCAGATGGCTTTGGATATGCAGCGACAGATGGCGCAGTTCAATCAAGGCGATCGCGAACCGTTCAGCATTCGCATCGGGATCAGTACCGGCCCGGTGGTGGCGGGAGTGATCGGAACGAACAAGTTTATTTACGATCTTTGGGGAGATACCGTCAACACCGCCAGCCGTATGGAGTCTCACGGGATCGCGAACACGATTCAGGTGACGGAAGCGACCTACGAACGGCTCAAAGATCGTTTTATTTTCGAGCGTCGCGGTGTTATCGAGGTGAAGGGAAAGGGTAAAATGACCACTTACTTACTCGTCGATCGCAAAGAAAATTGGTAAAAACAACCGTGTTGGGGATGGTCAGAGGTTGGAGAAAGGGGCTGTTGGGGGGCGCGTTCGCAAGTCTCGTTGCGCTGGTTCCCGAAGCTGAGGCTCAGGTCAGTACGTCTTGGGTCGAACCCTGTGTTGAGAATTTGGTGGAGGTGGAGATTCTCGAAGACGTTCCCGATCGCCTCAACGTTCCCGTGACTCGTGCCGAATTCGCACGCACCCTCGATCGCACCCTCGAACGAACGTTTCCCGAGATCGAAACGCCGAGGGAGACTCGGTTTACGGACGTGGCGACGAACTCGCCGGAGTTCGAGGCGATCGCGAGGTTGGAACGGCGGGGATTTTGGGAGAGTTTTCTCGATTTAGTCTTCGGCAGCGATCGTAAACTGGCACGATGGGAAATGTGGGTCGCGCTGACGGACGGCTTGGACTATCGAGCGGCGCAAACCCCGCGATCGCTCCTCGATCGCACCTATCGCGACGCGATTTTGGTTCCCCCGGACATTGAAGCGGCGATCGCCGCCGCCACGGAACGCCAAATTGTCGTCGTCTCCCCGTCGGGTGAAGACGCGCATTGGTTGTATCCCTATCGCCTCGCAACTCGCGCTGACGTCGCGGCGACGATGTGTCTGATTCTCGCCAAAGATGGCTTTCCGAACTCTATTCCCGAGGAATATGCAGTCCGCGTCACCGTTCCCGAAATTCGCGGCGTATGGCTGACGAACGTAGACAGCGAGGTCTTGTTTTCTCGGCGCGAACTCCGTCAGGCGATCGATCGCTTGCACCGCCTCAATTTCAACACGCTTTATCCCACAGTTTGGAACTGGGGATATACCCTCTATCCCAGCACCGTCGCCGAACCGGTTATCGGACGCGCCGTCGATCCCGAGCCGGGACTGCAACGGTACGATATGCTAGCCGAGGCGATCGAGTACGGACACCGTAAAGGCTTGCGGGTGATTCCCTGGTTCGAGTTTGGCTTTCAAGCGCCGTCTTACTCGGAACTGGCGCGGCGCAACCCCGACTGGCTGACGCAGCGTTCCGACGGAAGCCAAACCATCATGGAAGGGGAACACGAGCGAGTTTGGCTCAATCCCTTTCATCCCGAGGTGCAGCAGTTTATCCTCGATTTATTGGTTGAAATCGCCAGTAACTACGACATCGACGGAATTCAACTCGACGATCACCTCGGACTTCCCGTCGAGTTCGGTTACGATGCGTACACGGTCGAACTCTACCGCAGCGAACACGATGGCGCCGATCCTCCCGAAGAGCATACCGATCCTGATTGGATACGCTGGCGAGCTGATAAAATCACTGAGTTTGTCGGTCGCGCTTTTCGCGCTGTGAAAGCCGTCAACCCCGACGCCGTATTTTCAGTTTCTCCCAACCCGCAACACTTCGCCTATTCTCGATATTTACAAGATTGGGAAAGTTGGGAACGTATTGGATATATTGAAGAGTTAGTTTTGCAAGTTTATCGAGACGACATCGATGTGTTTGCAATGGAGCTGCAACGACCGGAGGTAGAAGCGGCAAGACACCACATTCCCGTCGGTATCGCGATTTTGACCGGTTTGAAAAACCGTCCGATCGAACTCGATCTGATTCGACAAAAGGTTAGAAAAACTAGAGAGTTAGGTTTTTCGGGAATGTCGTTTTTCTTTTACGAAAGTTTGTGGAATTGGGCAGAAGACCCCCCAGAAGTTCGAGAGGGAGGATTCGCCGAACTCTTTCCTGAAGCGGTGGTTGCGCCAGATGTCATTGACTGAAGACAGTCACCAGTCACCAGTCACCCGTGATGAGGAGATGATGGGATAATGGGATGATACTCCATCCTTTTCCGATAAGCTGGATTTCAAGAAATCTTCACCACATCCCCCCTTAGCCCACCTTTGAAAGGGGGGTTGGGGGGATAGAGAAGGGCTTGTCGCGTTCGGCCGAACCGCTGTTTGAAATTCCGATTCCGTATGAGATGTTCGAGGGGTTTTTGCTATGGTACGAACTTCATCTAAACCGTTGACGCTGGAGGCGTTTCTCGAACTCCCCGAAACCAAACCCGCTAGCGAATATCTCGACGGAAAAATTATTCAAAAGCCGATGCCCCAAGGTAAGCACAGCATCCTTCAGCGGGAGTTGAGTTTTTCGTTAATGGCAACGTTTAAAAGCGATCGCACGGCTCAAGCTTTTCCCGAGTTACGCTGTAATTTTGGGGGGCGATCGCTCGTTCCCGATCTTGCCGTTTTTCGCACGTCGCGAATTCCGAGAGATAGCAACGGAGATGTCGCCAACGCGTTCGATCTCTCTCCCGATTGGGCGATCGAAATTCTTTCGCCGAAGCAAGGTCAAACGAAGGTCGTTCGTAACCTGCTCCACTGTTTGAACCAGGGAAGCGAAATGGGCTGGCTGCTCGATCCTGAAGAATCCTGTATCTTTGTCTACGATGCTGCCCGAGTCGTACGGGTGTTCGAC
>NZ_JAQNCQ010000262.1:0-2896 GCF_028368005.1 Geitlerinema sp. CS-897
GGGGCGCATCGTGGACGTTAAACAAACAGCCTGTGAAGGCGTTCTGACCGGGGGTATTCGGGCTGGCTCGTTTATCTAGGCATGAGCCAGTGAAACAGGAATCTCCGACCATATCCGCTAGGGTTGGGGGGAGAGCGTCAAAAAGTCTGAATTCGAGGAAGTTGAGAGGCGCGTCGATCGCTCTGCGTCTCTTATTTTTCGATCTATTTTTTCTCGATATATCTCAATTTGTAACGTTATTTAAAGTCTCGAGAGAGCAAACCGTCAGTCTTTCGTTGCTTTTCACTCGAACGGGCGATCGCTCTCTTTAAAAATATTAAAGAAACCTTGCAGAACCCGAGAATCCGCTTAACGTAGAAACAACTACGACACGCGGTCATATTGTCCTATGGAAAAGTTAGAAAAATATCGGATTCGCTGTACCCTGACGTTTGGCGACATCTACGGTCAAATTATTATCTGGCTCATTGTCATTTTCCTCAGTTTAGCTTCGGCTCTGGCACTGTGGAGTACCGCTCGTCAAATGTACGCCTTGCTGACAGTGGGACTCATCGTCGTCTTGTCTCTGCCATTTCTACTGTTTGCCTTCGTCACGACGCTACTCAACCACATTGAAGTCAACGCAGTCGATCCCGCCGAAGAGAAAGCGAAAATCGGAGCAAATCGTTCCGCCCGTCAGAACCCCGCTCAGGCTGCGGGTTAAAGCAAGGGAGCAAGGTGGCAGGGAAGCAAGGGGGCAGGGAAGCAAGGGGGCAGGGGAGCAAGGGAGAAGGAAGAAACTGTTACCTGTTAACTGTCCCCACTGGTGACTGGTAACTGATGAAACACTTTTGACTGTTCGCTGTTCGCTGCTCGCTGTACAAGAGGAGGGTAAAATAACTCCAACTGAGAGTGAAGGCTAGAAGCCGCAAGGCTCTCCCCCTCTCCCCTTCTCCCCTTCTCCCCTTCTCCCCCTCCCCCTTGCCAGAAACCATGTTCCAACACGACGTTATTATCGTGGGTGGCGGACTCGCCGGAAGCCGCGCTGCTGTAGAAATCGCCCGCACCGATCCCAGTTTAAACGTTGCCGTCGTCGCGAAAACGCATCCGATTCGATCGCACTCCGTCGCCGCCCAAGGAGGCATCGCCGCAACGCTGAAAAACGTCGATTCTGACGACAACTGGGAAGCCCACGCCTTCGATACGGTGAAGGGTTCCGACTATCTCGCCGATCAAGACGCCGTAGCACGTCTGACACAGGAAGCCCCCAACGTCGTCATCGATCTCGAGCATATGGGCGTCTTGTTTTCTCGCCTCGAAGACGGACGCATCGCCCAACGACCCTTTGGCGGACATTCCTATCGCCGCACCTGTTACGCCGCCGACAAAACCGGACACGCGATCCTCCACGAATTGGTCAACAACCTGCGTCGCTACGGTGTCACGATTTACGATGAATGGTACGTGATGCGCCCCATCGTCGAAGACGGTGAAGCCAAAGGGGTGGTGATGTACCGCATTGAAGACGGACAGATCGAGGTGGTTCGCGCCAAAGCGGTGATGTTTGCCACGGGGGGTTACGGACGCGCCTTCAATACCACTTCTAACGATTTTGCCTCGACGGGGGACGGTTTAGCGATGGCGGCGATCGCTGGGGTTCCTCTCGAAGATATGGAATTCGTGCAGTTTCACCCGACGGGGTTGTATCCGGTTGGCGTGTTGATTTCCGAGGCGGTACGGGGAGAAGGAGCGTATCTCCGCAACGCCAACGGCGATCGCTTTATGGAAAACTACGCCCCGAGTAAGATGGAACTGGCACCTCGGGACATTACGTCGCGGGCGATCGCCACCGAAATTCGTCAAGGGCGAGGTGTGCGTCCCGATGGAAGTGCGGGCGGCCCCTTCGTCCATTTGGATTTGCGCCACATGGGGCGAGAAAAGATTATGAGTCGGGTTCCCTTCTGTTGGGAAGAAGCCCATCGTCTCGTCGGTGTCGATGCCGTTAACGAACCGATGCCCGTGCGTCCGACGGCGCACTATTCTATGGGGGGCATTCCCACGAACACCCGAGGACAGGTTCGCAGCAGTGCCGACGGGTTAATCGAAGGGTTTTACGCCGCTGGGGAATGTGCCTGCGTGTCAGTTCACGGCGCAAACCGCTTAGGCAGTAATTCCCTTCTCGAATGCGTCGTGTACGGCAAAATCACGGGAGCGTCCATCGCGCAAGACGTGCAAAATCGCAAGTTGCCCGATGTGGACGAAGGGAAGTATGTAGAGGATGCCAAACAGCGAATTCGGGAGTTACTGGAGCGATCGGGCGAGTACCGCATCCACCCCGTTCGCCAAGCTTTGCAAGATTGCATGACGGAATACTGCGGTGTGTTCCGCAGCGAAGCATTGATGCAGCAGGGGTTAGAGAAACTCGAGGAAATCGAGCGGCAAACGCAACAGGTGTATCTCGGCGATCGCGGGACGTTGTGGAATACTGAAATCGTCGAAGCGTTGGAGTTGCGGAACCTCGTCGTCGTGGCGAAAACCATCCTGACTTCCGCCGCCAACCGTCGCGAAAGTCGCGGGGCGCATTTTCGGGAAGACTACCCCAGTCGTGACGACGAAAATTTCCTCAAACATACGTTGGCGTATTATTCTCCTGCGGGAATCGATATTGCTGAAATGCCCGTAAATTTAGGAATGTTCGAGCCGCAGGAACGGAAGTATTAAAGGGTATTTGAAACTGTTTTTTATTCCAATTTGTTAAAATCGTAATCTGCGTTTGATGGCTCTTCCGACCTTGGTGTGTAGGGTAAATGCTTGTAGCCTATATCTGGAAAGGAATTTCGCGATTTGAGCTAACTTTTTATACAGTTTAACAAAAACTCTTGCCCTGTAAGGGTTTCAGCGATTTCTTGCATAGTAA
>NZ_JAQNCQ010000263.1:0-17478 GCF_028368005.1 Geitlerinema sp. CS-897
ATGTTGGCGGTGTACATTGGCGGTGCGTGACAGAGCGATCGGTCTCACGATCGACACCCTATTTTTCAAGTCACGCACCCTACGACTTTTCTTGTCTTTAGGTCACGCACTCTTGTATGTTGGCGGTGTACATTGGCGGTGCGTGACAGAGCGATCGGTCTGACGATCGACACCCTATTTTTCAAGTCACGCACCCTACGATTGCTGTTCCCTGTTCCCTGTCTTCACTGGTGACTGGCGACTGGTGACTGGTGACTGTCTTCAAACCATCTCTTTTAGTGATAGTGCAGCGTCGTTGAGGCGTTGGGTTCCTTCCTTCACTTGAGCGATCCCCGAAGCGTTCTCCTGGGCGGCCGTGTTGAGGGAGTTCATGGCTTCGATCACTTGTTGTACCGCACTGACCTGCTGTTTGAGCGTGAGGGAAATTTGCTGGTTGTTTAAGACCACTTCGTCGATCGCCTCGCGCACGCCTGCAAACGCGTCAGAGGTATCGTGGGTGATGTGAACCCCGGACTCGACGGTTTTCGTGCCTTCGTCGGTCACCATCACGGTGGAGTTGATGGCATTTTGAATGTCGGCTACGAGGGCGTTGATTTTTTCGGCGGATTTTTTGCTTTGGTCGGCGAGTTTGCGAATTTCGCTGGCGACGACAGAGAAGCCTTTACCGTGTTCTCCGGCGCGAACGGCTTCGACAGCGGCGTTCAGGGCTAACATATTGGTTTGGTTGGCCAGATCGCTAACGAGTGTGGAAATGTTGCCGATTTGGTTGGTTTGTTCGCTCAGTCGTAAAATTTGTTGGGCGATCGCCCCGACTTTATCTTTGAGGGCGTTCATGGTTCCGAGGGTCTCGCCGACCGCGCGGGTTCCGTTATCGGCACGATCGAGGGCTTGGCGAGCGTTGCTTGTGGTTGCGTCCGCCTGTTCCATCACTTGACGCGCTGAGGCTCCGAGTTCGTCCATCGTGGTGGTCGTTTCGTTGACTGAGGCCGCTTGCTGGGTCGCTGCTCGTTCTTGCTGTTCGACGGTTGCCGCGATTTCTGAGGAGGAACTGGCCACCCATCCGGCGGATTCGTTGATTCGATTGGTAATCCTACTCACGATCCACAGGCTGATGGAGATCGATACAACGATGGTGAGTAAGGTAAACGCTAACGTAGAATTGGCGAGATCGTTCAGGGCGTCGTCTTGGTTGCTTTGGCTGTCGTCAAGGAGTTGTTTTTCCCGTTGGCGGAACTCCTCTAATAAGACTTCGACTCGTTCGGCTTGGGCGCGACCGTTGGCTTCTCTCCATTGGGCGATCGCGCGATCGCGCGCGCCACTATTGACTAAGGCGATGAGAGACTCGCTTAACGCCATCGATTGGTTGACTTCAGCCACCAGTGTGTCGAACGTATTGCGTTGTTCTTCGTTCAGAAGTCGGTTCTCGAGTTCGGCCACGTCCTCCTGAAATTTTTGTTTGGCTTGGTTGTAAGACTCTAAGGAGGTGCGATCGCCGTCGAGAAGGTAGCCTCGAGTCGTCCGCGACATCACTTGAACGTTGAGGGCGAGATCGCTGATGAGGGTGCTGTTATGGACGAAGGTTTCAACTGCTGTTACTTCTTGTCTAATAATACCTACGTTTCGCCAAACGACGACAGACGACACGATCGACAACACGATCGGAACGAGGTATCCGAGAATAATCCAATATCTCAGTTTTAGGGTGTTGGGCGATACCATCGGGGGGACAACTCCTAACACAATTGCAATGCAGTCGGTCGGACGCTCTCGTCTGACGGGCGACGAAATCGTAGATCTGCTGTTGTTTATGATACCGCTCTGGGAAAACTCAACGATAAAGCTGGTATAAAAATTTTAATGAAATTACTGTCGAGCGATCGCGGTCTCATCTAATGTCGAGATCGATATTTTCTGATGAAGAAAATTAAATTTGTCTGGTGGTTTATTGGGATTCTAATCGATCTAATCGTGCTTGCATGATTTCGAGTTTCGATTCTAATTGTTTGATATACTGAGATCGCTCGGCGACAATTTTTTCTAAATTTAAAAGACGATCTTCAAGAGATGAGAACAAAGATTTTTCTTCTCGAGCAGATTCATCTAAACGATTAAAGGCATCGACAACTGTTGCCCAACTTCGCGTTTTTAGCGTAATTCCAGATGTCGATTTTAAATAGCGATATGCCTCGTTCAATTTACCAAACTTGGCTTTTAATGTCTCTGGCGTCCAAACGGTTGGCGAGGCGAGCGTTCGATCGCTCTCGGATTGGGGAAACTGAGCTTCGGGACGTGAGGCTCGATCGCGATCGGTTTCGACACGGCTCTCGACGACTTCTCCTCCTTCGGCTTTCGCATAAGCATATCCGGCTCGTAAGGCTGTTTCGGCAACTCGAAGGGTATTGTCGGACAAATCGTCACCGATTTCTTTCATGTTCTGGATGCCGTTTTTGATTGTCTCGAGTTTTTGGGTGGTAGACTTTAATGAATCGGTAAGTTTTCCCATAAGGCATTGATTTCCGAGTCTGTTTATCGATCGTCGAGTAGAGATTTATTCAGGCTTGCCGGATCTTCTTTCGTCCAGTCTTCGGTCGGTTCTGGCAGTAGCGGCGTCGGCATAAACTCTCGAAGATCGGTGGTTAACAGCCGTTTTGCCGCTCGAAGGAGTTTTATAAATCGGTTGCCGACAGATAAAATATTGCTATCTTCACGAACGTCTTCGTAAACTGATTCAAATTCTTCAATGAGTCGTGTGGTTGCTTTCAGTCGAGCTGTCAGTGTATCGACTTCTTTTTCAAGGCGATGACTGTGTTCTTGTAAGTCAGATTTTTTATCAGTATTATATCGCAACGACTCTTGTAATTTTTGTCGTTCTTGCTGGACGATATCTAAAGCTCGGACTGTTTTTTGAAGGTTAACGTTTAAGATTTTTAATCTGTCTTTAGATTCGACTTGACGTCGGACTAATTGTCCTCGACTCAAAACTAAACTTTTATACTCTGTTCTTAGGTTTAAATAATGGGTTTCGAGTTCTTCTCGACTGAGTTTTTCAGTTTGTTTGGGAAACGATCGCACGCTGGGATATTCCCGATAACCCGACAGTTTTAAATCAGACATACGACATTGCAACGGAGTTTTAGAGTTTCCATTGCCTCATAACACGACAATTCGATATAGAGCAGTCCCCAATGAGTCGTCAAAAATTAAAACACCAGAAAAAATCCGATGTTCTGTTCCCTATTCTCTGTTCCCGATTTTGTTACACAACTGATTTAGGGTTGCTATAGACAATTATTGTTTAGTTTAAATTATCCTGCGATCGCACTGCGTCCGTCAAGATTGCGTCACGATTGTTAACGCACTCCTCGATCGCGGTCGAGCAACGATCGAATCGTATCGATCGAGAGGCATCTCAACCCTTTCAATCGATCGAAAACGAGCTTTCGTACTCGATCGCGCTGCTATTGGGTTTCGCGATCGCTCACCCCAAACTTATATTTTTACCCAAGTTGAGATGCTCCCTTTTCGTTGTCGCGATCGCACCGATTTAACAGACCGCCGAGGGTAAAATACCGCCGATGGCAGATGCCGGGCCGACGACACAAATATACGGTTCGATAAAATAGCGACTGGCAACGCGACGAGCTGTTTCTGCTGTCAGTGAAGCGATCGCTTCGGGAAACTGTTCGTCAAACTCGATGCCCAACCCGATAGTTTCGTACCATCCTAACACTTGTGCGATTTGAGAATTGGTTTGTTTCCCGAGAGCGTACTGTCCGAGTAATTTATTTTTCGCCGTCTGTAGCTCTTCCTCCGTCAGCAACAACGCCGTCAGCCGTTCGACTTCCACGCGCAATCCCTCGATCGCCACCGTCGTATTTTGAGGTGCAGTCCCCATATACACGACAAATTGAGACGTGTCGATGCGCGTCGGATAAAACGCCGAGACATCGTAGGCCAAACCGCGTTTTTCTCGCAGTTCCACGAACAAACGACTCGATAAACCGTTTCCGAGATAAGTATTGAGCAGTTTCAGCGTGGCGTATTCTGAAGACACCCGCTCGTCAGATTTCGCGAGAACAGACGGGACGAGATACCCCAGCATCACGATCGATTGTTGGGTATCTTGCGGTAGCCCCGTAATTTGCGGACGGGAAGTAATCGGAGCTAAATCTAACGCTGGAATGGGATTATCAGGAATTTCCCAATCGCCGAAGGTTTTTTCGATCGCCGCCACCGCTGCTTCTAAATCCCAACATCCCGCGAGGCTGACGACGAGGTTGTCGGGACGAAAGTACGTACGGTGAAACTGAAGTAAATCGGCCCGCGTCAAACTGGCGACGGTGGCTTCGGTTCCCAAGGTCGATCGCGCGTAAGGTCGATCTCCGTACATCGCTTCTCGCAGGCGAGAAAACGCCATCGAAAATGGTTGCTCTTTTTGCGATCGAATCGCTTGTAACGTCGATCGCTGTTCGAGTTCGACTTCAGCTTCGGGAAACGAGGGCGATCGCAGCAGTTGTCCGGCCAGAGACAAGACGTCTTCAAAGTCTGCCGAGACCGTTTTCAAACTCATCAAAAAATAATCGCTGGTGGTTTCAGCCCCCAAACTCGCCCCCACTGATTCGACGCGTTCGGCAATTTCCATCGACGACAGCCCGTCCGTTCCTTTCGTCATCACGGCGGCTAACAGGTGGGAAATCCCCGCGCGATCGGGACGTTCGCAACGACTGCCTGCTTTGACGAACAGACGAGCCGTCATAATATCGGCTGTTGGGTTCTCGACAGCCACGACGACGATACCATTTTTGAGAACGACGCGATGGGCGATCCGTTGGGTCATTGAGTTGCGCTCCGGTCAGGGTGAATGTAGTGAAGAGGGTAGAGTGAAGAGGGTAGAGTGAAGAGGGTAGAGTGAAGAGCAAGGCTGTGACGCGGGCGTTGACGGATCTTCTGTTGAAAATACAAGAAGATTCCTGCCTCACGAACCGACGCCTCGAGACAATGGGTCGGGGAAAATGGGGCATCGAGCTGGCGAACTGCCCTCAATACGTTACCATTCATCGCCGATGGCAACCGTGGCCACGTACCGATCGATCGTGAGGTATTGGCGGGCGAGTTGACGTAAGGTTTCGGCGTCGAAGACTTGAATGCAATCGGGATATTTCACGGCAATTTCCGCTTGGGTCAGGGTTTGATAGTAGCCGTACAACCCAGCCAGTTGAGCGGGGGTTTCCGTTGAAAAGGCGTAGTCGTTTCGCAGTTGGCGTTTGGCGCGATCGAGTTCGGCTTCGGGAACGAGTTCGACGTGTAGTTGGTGGAGGCGATCGACGATCGTCCGTTCGACCACCTCGAGATACGCCGGATCGAGCCAGGCACTAATGGTAAACAGACTCGAATCTCGTTGTAGGGAGAAGTAACTCGTAATACCTTGAACCCACTGGCGTCGCTCTCGCAGTTCTCGGACTAACCGCGACGCTCGCCCGGCGGCCAGAACCACCGAAAGCAAATCTAACCCGTAGGCGTCGGAAAGGCGATCGATACCCGGTCCGACCCACGCCAAGTTCAACCGTGCCATTTCCAGTCGTGGCAACCGTAACTCGCGACGTCGCACGTTTAATAAGGGAGGTTCGGCTTCGATGCGGGCGTTGGGACAGTTCGTCGGAGCGGGGAAGTTTTGAAAACACTCATCGACGCGATCGAGAGCTTCGGCTTCGGAAACGCCACCGACCACAACGACCGTCATTTTATCCGGTTGGTAGTGGAAGCTGTGGAAGTTCCGCATCTCCTCGGGCGATCGCGCCATCAAGCTCTCTTCGGTTCCCAACACCGGACGACGATAAGGATGGCTTCGATAGAGTTCCTCCATCGTCGCCTCGAACAGTAAATCGTCGGGATTGTCGTAACTTTGCAAAATCTCTTCGAGAACCACTTCCCGCTCTCGGCCGAACTCCTCCTCGGGAATCGCAGCCCGTAGCAGCAGTTCCGCTAGATGAGGAAGCGTTTCGTGGAAATGCGTCGCGGCCGTGGTGATGAAGAAATGGGCGTAATCGTGACTGGTGGCAGCATTGGTCACGCCGCCACAGCTTTCGATCGCGCGATCGAACGACCCCGGTGCCAGGCGTGCTGTCCCCTTAAACACCATGTGTTCGAGAAAATGCGCCATCCCCGACCACTCGTCCGGCTCACTGGCCGCCCCTGCCCGAACCCAAACATCTGTAACGACGACCGGACTGGTCGAAACCTGTTGGTACACGACGGTCAAACCGTCGTCCCGTTGAAAGATACGAGCGGGACAATTGGGCTGAGTGGGAACGCGGAGCAAGTGGGACTTTTTAATTTGGGGCATGAGGATTCATACTTTCCATCAAAGCGCGCGCCGGAAAAACGGGAATCGCGATTTCCAACGGCAAACGAACCGACTCTGATGCTCGAGGGACGACTGTTTCCTGTAGCGAGCAGGTAACGCCCGACCTCTCAATTCGTCATTGTCAATGGGTAATTGCCCGAGTCGGTCGGCGTTTTTTTCCAGCCTAGCGCCTTTGTTACCTCACATTGGCCAATTTTGCTACAAACGATCGATTTCTTTACACGATCGCCGTCCGTCACTCGAGTTGACGATTATAGGTTGTCCAGACAGTATTTAGCTCGCTCGGCCACCTGAGCGTCCGAATCGTTTGCCAGTTTTTCTAACGTCGGACGCACGGCATCGCCGCCGATATGTCCTAACGCTTGGGCGACGCGCAGTCGAGTTTGGGGTTCTGGGTGGTTGACAAAGGGTTCGATCCAGGGAATCGCTTTCGGATCGCCAATTTCCCCTAACGCGCTGATGGCGGTGGTTTGTACGATCTCGGTTGGGTGTCCGACAGCTTCTTCGAGGAGTTCGAGCGCCCGAGGTTCGCCGAGTTCGGACAACGCCGCCACGACGCTCATTTGAACGATCCAATCGTCCGTACTGCGATAGAGCTTCACCAAATCGTCGTAAGCTTCTTTAAGTTGCAAGGCGCCCAAGGAATCGGCGGCGGCGGCTTTTACGTCCATTTCCGGGTCGTTGTACAGTCGCAAGCGCAACAGGTCTAACGACAGCGGTAAGTCTTGACGCCCCAACGAGGCCATTTTACTGGTGGCGGTATAGCGAACCCGTGGATTTTCATCGTTGAGGGCGGGTTTGACGTACTCGAACGCCACCGCCGGATCGATGCGATCGAGCTGGTTGAGACCCCGCAGGCGATCGCCGTAATCTTCAGATTCAACGAGTTGTTTGACAGATTCTGGTGTAATACTCATTTTGAAAATTCAGTTTTGAGTCAAGGACAGTTATCAAAAAATATCAAAACTTCCGGTAACTCGCGTTGTTCGAGTCACGAGAAACTGTAAGAGATTTAAACAGTCAGTCAGCAATGTTGTTTGAAAAAGGTCGATCTAAAAACAGTCACCATCCCGTGGGCGATCGAGTGTTCTGACTTTGAAATCGAGGCCGGTTGACACTCCAAGAGAAAGAGAACTCGAAGGCAAGCAGAGATTCGATTTAACTGCAATCCGAACGAGGTTTTGACGAGGGCAGCCAGCCGAGTTTTTCGACGTTGCGAACGAACCAGACTGACTCACCAAACCTCTTGACGACCGGACTTCCACAATGAAGGAAACTGCGAACGCGATCCTCTTCCCAACGAGGAACGATGCGTAAGTGCGATCGGCGTTAGGGCGGTTTGAAAGCGAGAACGCAAAGGTTCGAGCGTTCGAGCGAACCTCTAAGATTCGCTGTCGTGGCTAGCCGCCATCGCCCGAACGATATCGCCCCGCGTCAAAATACCGACGACTTTTTTCGAGTCGTCTAGTACGGGAAGACGGTGAACTTTTTTCTCGTGCATCAGTCGGGCAGCGTCCTGTAACGGACAGTCTGGCGTCGTCGTTACGATATGCTGGGTCGTCATGACTTCCCCGACGGTTTGACCCAACACTTTATGCAATTCTTTTTCGTACCGTTTGGGGTTTTCCAAAAAAATTACACTGTCGAGAATCGTAATATAAGGGGGAGGCGTCGCTCCGGTTTCGCGCCACATTAAATCCGTTTCCGACAGAATCCCGACGAGTTTACCCGTCTCGTCTACGGTCGGCAGGCCGCTAATATGGCGTTCGGCGATAATCTGAATGGCCTCTTGAATCGGCGTATCCGGTCGGACGAGAATCGGATCGCGACTCATCACGTCAGCAACGGTTTTGACCATAATTTCCAGTGTCGTTTCGTATCTGGTGTCTGTTGCCTATCATACCGTTCGACGCCCCGCGCGTTTGTAAAAAATCCAGAACGGCGCGATCGCTGCGACTCGAGCTGGAGTCGTTAACATAGAACTTGTAATCCAGCGTCTCGATCGCGTCATGGCCAACTGTCCGACTTCCAACTCGTCCAACGCTCCCGAGGCATCTCGTATTTTCGTGTGTCAGAACCGCTCTTGTGCCAACAACGGTTCGGCACAAACCCTACAAGCGTTCCGCGAGGCGAATTTGGACGGAATCGAAATTGAAGGATGCGACTGTCTCGGACAGTGCAGTTCCGGGCCGACAGTGCGCGTGGCCGCCGACGAAACCTGGTACTGTCAGGTCAAACCTGAAGATGTCCCTCGCATCGTCGAACAGCACGTTCGAGGCGGACGACCGGTTGAAGATAAGCTCAATCCTCGCATTCACCTTCGCATCGGTTGAACGGGTTTGACGGCGAAACTTCGACTTCGGAAAGTTCGACTTGTTGAGCGATCGAAACCGAACGGGTCTGTGAAAAATTCTGGCATATATGAAAGGTAGCGAGATCCCTTGTTAGGATTGCGAGAACTCGTGTTCGATCGCACTGGGTTCATCTCAATGGATGTAAAAATATGAGTCTGGGGTAGGTTGGACTTCGACTTCGCTCAATCCATGGGTGGAGCGATCGCGAAACCTAACAACAGCTCAATTCACTGTAGAGACTCCGGTCTGAGAAATTTACTTTTTTGAGATTCACCCCAAAATTATTTCCTCAAAATTATTTGTTCGAACGATCGAAATACAGCGATATTAGATTCTTAGCAGCAACAGAGCGATCGAATTTCTTATTCTGCCAGGAGTTTTTTAGATCGCGAATCGCAAACAAAGTTATGCTGCTATATTATAGAAACGATCGTTAACAACAACTAAATTTTAAAATGAAAAAGCTCTGGATGGCATTTTTAAGTGTTTTTGTCGGATCTTTAGCGATTAGATTTTGGGATTTAAATCGATTTAATACGTTAGTTTTCGACGAAGTTTATTTTGCGAAGTACGGTTTTAGCTACCTCAAACAAATTCCGTTTTTTGACGTACATCCACCATTTGGAAAATACTTTATTGCATTGGGAATTTGGCTTCACGCTCACTTTATGGGAGGGTTAGAAGAGTTTCAAAATGCCGCGACTGTCGAAGAAATTGACGCCTTTGCATATCGTTGGGCAAACGGAGTCGTGGGGGCGACGATTCCGATATTAGTCGGCGCGATTGCCTATCAAATTACACAAAGAAAACGCTACGCAATTTTAGCCAGCGTGTTTGTTGCTTTAGACGGTTTGGTGTTAGTCGAATCTCGCTATGGACTGATTAACGTTTATCTACTCGCCTTCGGATTGTTAGGCGTACTGGCATTTTTAAAATCTCTAACCTCCGCACGTCAAACCCTTTGGATGATGGCATCTGGCGCGTGTTTGGGAGGGTGCGCTTCAGTAAAATGGAACGGCTTGGGATTTTTGTTAGGGATTTATTTACTCTACGGGGGAGCCTGGGCGTTACAATCCCTAAAATCGACGTGCGATCGCCGTTTTAAACCCTCCGACTTAGAAACAGAGTCGTCGATCTCCGGCGACGACGACGCCAACCCTCAAGACGATCCTACCCCACCCGATCGAAAGATTTTAAAAAATCCCCTCCAATCGATTCTCGAGATCGATCGCTTAGACTTTGCCATTCATTTTGCTCTCGTCCCGTTTCTCGTCTATCGATTGCTGTGGATTCCCCACTTACAACTCAATACAGACTTTACGTTCGCGGGGATGCAGTGGCAAATTTTAACCTATCACGAAAGCATCGGAAACACTGCCGAAGCCCATCCTTACTGTTCGGCCTGGTATAGCTGGCCGTGGATGGTGCGTCCGGTGGGCTATTATTTCGAGGCGGTCGATCGCGGACTCCGACCGATCGTATTTGACGTTCACGCGTTTGGAAATCCCCTGTTGTGGTGGTTGTCGGCTTTTGCGATCGCTGGCGTGACATTTCAGTTCGTCCGTCAGGGGATCGATGGGGTGTTAAATCGTCCGATGTCGCAAACCCGCTTTCTGCTGCATAGCGTTCTCGTTTGTCAGTTCGTCGCGAACTTTCTCCCCTGGGCAAAAGTCTCTCGCTGTACTTACATTTACCACTACATGGCCGCTTCCCTGTTTTCGTTTATGGCGTTGGCGTGGTGGGTCGATCGGGCGTTGAGTTGCCGCGATCGCCGGTGGCGTATCCTAGGAAGCGTCGCGATCGCGATCGTCGTCTTGGGATTTTGGTATTGGCTGCCGATCTATTTAGGATTACCCTTAACCCGAGAAGCGTTCGACGCTCGGATGTGGTTTCGATCGTGGTATTAACTCAGAGGATCGACTGTGAAAAACTCCAGATCTCGATAAATCTCAACAACCGACCATGCGCGATCGATTGAAACACTGGCAAGTTGGGGTATTGTTAGCGGCAGTGGTGGGATTTGCGATCGCCCCCATGTTAGAACGGAGCTATCCGCTCACACATTCGACTCACTTCAACCTCATTTGGGCGTTTCAATACCAACGTCAATTTTTTTCAGGACAGTTTTACCCGCGTTGGCTGGAGTTTTCTAACTTCGGCTTCGGAAACGCCACTTTCGTCTTTTACCCTCCCCTGTCGATGGTGGCGACGCTACCGTTTCGGATGATGGGGTTGGGAGTGGTGGGATCGTTAATTGCCAGTATGGCCGCAGCGATCGCCCTGTTGGGAATCGGATTATACCGTCTGACTCGGCGATTTTATCCGAGATGGGTGTCGCTGACGGTCGCTTTGACGGGTATGATGTCGCCGTATTTTACGATCGATATTTACCAACGGGGCGCAATTGGGGAAGTCTGGGCGATCGCGACCTTACCTTGGATTTTACTGGCGTCGCAACAGGTTATCGAACGCGCCTCGCATCCCCCACCGCGTCGGCGAGGAGTTCGGTGGGGACTCGATCCCGACTGGGATATCGTCCAGTACGCGATCGCGTACGGGGCGTTGGTGTTGTCCCACTTACCCACGTTACTGATTTTTACCTTACTTTGGCTGCCGTTACCGTGGGCGATCGCACCCTCAAAACGGCGTCTGCAAGCAGTTTTACGCAGTTACAGCAGCTTGGCGATCGCGTGGAGCGTCACAGCATTTTTCCTGCTTCCCGTCGCGATCGACGGTCGTTTGGTGCAGTTAGAGGCACTGTACGCCACCCTCGACTATTTACCGCAAAACCGGTTGCTGTTGTCGGGGTTGTGGTGGCTGAATCCCGATCTGACGAATCACTGGTTCGACCGCAAACTGATCGCACCGTGGGCGATGATGGGGGTTATGACGTTGGGAGCGATCGTCGGTTACAGTGTCGATCGATGGGTTGCGGCCGAGAGATCGGGGTTTCGCCAACGTCGAACCGTTCTCTACTGGTCGGTCGCCAGTGCGATCGCCTTACTGATGACCACCGATCTGCTAGGCTGGCTGTATCTCGTCGTTCCCCCCTTGCAACGAATTCAATTTTCCTGGCGTTGGTTGAGCGTGGCGACGGTTCTCGTACCGCTGCTGTTGGGAGATAGTCTGTATCGCGTCGCTCGGTGTTTTCAGCCCACTGACAAGAGATTGCAGATCGTCAAGGGTGCTTTAGCGGTTCTACTGTGGGGAATTGTCGCCTGGCATGGGTTTCAAGGAATGTTAATTGCCGAACGAGCGGTTTACGCACCTGCCACCCTCGACAAATTCGCGCGTCTGTCCGAGGCGAAACAGTTTCCCGAAGAACCTCGTCAACGACCGGGAACGCCGTTTCTCGGATGGCATTGGATTTATCCAGACGGGTTGGCGTTCGTAGATGTTTACGAGTATCGCGCTAAAGGCGTGACGTTGCCGATGCCGCCCGATCGCGTTTACCCTTTAGTAGAATGGCAAGACGGCCGGCGCGACGGGTTGGCCGTCGAACGTTGGAACTTTGGTTTGAGGGAGTTCGTGACGAACAACACCACGCCAGTCGAGCGAATCGTTCGCTTGAGAACGTTTAATTATCCAGGGTGGTTCGCACGCCTCGATGCCGGTCGATGGCAACCGCTCGTTCGCAGATCGACCGTTGAGGACGGCCGAACGTCCGGCGACCGACTCGAACTCTCAGTTCCGCCAGGTCTGACTCGGGTAACGGTGATGTATCGTGGAACTCGAGCCGAGCGTTGGGGTGCGATCGTCTCGTTCGTCGCTTCGGTCACGTTAGTTGGAGGGGTGGCGATCGCGAGTCCGATTTCTTTATCTCGCCGGGGAAACTCACCGTTAGCAGGGTTTTTCGGCGAGCGTGTTTCGAGTCCGTCTTCTCAATCTTCAAAGATTTAATCCAATCGTGTGGTCAGACTTCAAACAGTGGCTTCTCAAGTGGCGTAGCGTAACCGTGGCTTCAATGGGGGCTGCTGGGTGCGTGTTGTTGTTGCGAACAGTCGGTCTGTTGCAAACAGCGGAATGGGCAACGGCCGACATCTTTTTGAGGTTGCGCCCTGCCGAACCTCGCGACGATCGCCTGTTAGTGGTCGGCATCGACGAAGAAGATTTACAGCGGTTGGGACGGTGGCCGGTTCCCGACGGCGTACTGGCCGAAGCGATCGAAACGCTCTATCGCTACGACCCTCGAGCGGTGGGTTTGGATTTATATCGAGACCTTCCCGTCGAACCGGGACACGATCGCATCGTGGAGTTGTTCGAGACGTCGTCTAACCTCGTGGGCATTGAAAAACTCGAAGACCAACGGATGTCGGGAGTCGCCCCCCCCCCGGCTCTCAGCCTCCGAGATGCCGTGGGCTTTAACAATACCATCGTCGATTCCGACGGGATCGTTCGCCGGGGATATTTATTTTTGCAAGACGACACCGGAACGTTACATCGCAGTTTCGCTCTGAGACTGGTTCAGTTGTATTTGGAGGTTGAAAATATCCGTCCCGAAGCCGGCCCCCACGGCTATATGAAACTGGGTCGGGCGATCGTCCCTAAATTTCAAGAGGCCGATGGAGGATACACTCGAGCTGACGATCGCGGCTATCAGTTTTTAGCCAACTATCGCGGTCCGGTGACGAAGATTCCTACCGTTTACCTGCGGGACGTTCTCGACGATGCCGTTCCGCCGGAGATGATTCGCGATCGCATCGTCGTCATCGGTTCGACGGCTTCGAGCATTCGCGATATGTTCGTGACGCCCTACAGTCGTCAAGTTCTGAAGCCTCAAGACGAAGTTCCGGGGGTGCTGTTGCAAGCCGAGTTCGTCGGGCAGATCCTCGATGCCAGTTTGGAGGGACGGCCGCTGTTGCGCGTTTGGCCCGAACTGCTCGAAATTGCTTGGATTGTCGGTTGGGCGTGGTTCGGAGCTTTGGTGAGTTGGCGGTTACACTCGGTCAAGGGGGCGACCGTCGCGGTTGCGATCGCAGCCGTCGCCTTGACGGGAGTGTGTTACGTCGCCTATCTCGGCAGTTGGTGGATTCCCATCGTACCGTCGATGTTGTCGCTGTTGGGATCGACGGTGGCGATCGTGGGCTATTTAGCCTATTTGGGCGAGGAATTACGGAAGTCCAAGGAATTTTTGCAGAGTATCATTAATACGATTCCCGACCCGATTTTCGTCAAAGATACCGCCCATCGCTGGATCGTGTTGAACGAAGCATATGGAAAACTGGTCGGTTATTCCCTCGAGAATCTGATCGATCGCTCGGAGTTTGAAGTGTTTCCCGCCGACCAAGCCCAGACGTTTCGTTCCGAAGACGATTTCGTGTTGAAAACGGGGCGCGATCGCGAATCTGAAGACCAGTTTACCGACGCCCGAGGCAACGTTCGTATTATCGCCACGAAGCGATCGCTTCACCGAGACGGAGCGGGAAATTTGTTTTTAGTCGGCGTGATTCGCGACATTACCGAACGAAAACACATGGAGGAACAACTCAAACAGATTGCGGCCGAACTCGCTCAATCGAACCAAGAACTTCAACAAGACGCCTCTCACGACGAACTCACGGGATTGCCCAATCACAAGCAGTTTTACGAACGCCTCAAGCAGTCGTTAGAGTGGGCGCAGTCTCGCCAGAAATGCGTGGGGGTGATGTTCCTCGACCTCGACGGTTTCAAAGAAGTCAACGATACCCTCGGTCATCTGACGGGAAATGCCCTATTGAAAGCGGTAGCACAACGTCTCAGCGACAGTTTGCGGGGAAGCGATACCGTTGCTCGATGGGGAGGCGACGAGTTTACGGTCATTTTACCGGGGATTCCCAGTACGGACGATGCGATACGGGTCGCCGAAAAGCTCATTCGCGGTTTGGCAGAACCGTTCGCGTTAGAAGCCGGGACGGTGTCGGTTACAGCCAGCATCGGGATCGGTTTGTATCCGACTCACAGCGAAGATATCGACGAACTGATTCGCCTGGCCGACGAAGCGATGTTGCAGGCGAAGAAGCAGGGAAAAAGCCGTTACGTCCTCGTCGAAGAAATATGTCTCGATGAGGAACAGTCTTTTACAGTCACCAGTCACCAGTCACCAGTCACCAGTGAAGACAGTTAACAGGGAACGGGGAACGGGGAACGGGGAACAGTTAATAGTTGCTCCCCCTCTCCCTCTCTCCCCCTCTCCCTCTCTCCCTTGCTCGGCTAATAGTAAGACATCTCAAAGTTCGAGGGATCGCGCATAAAGCGAGAGGCTTCTTCTTCGAGGCGATGGATGAGGAACGGTTCGAGGACGTTTGCCTGTCTCAAGGCTCGCAAATACCCGTCTAAGTACATTCTCAGATCGTCAGTTCTATAGCCCCGATTCCACAGCGAAACAAACTGGTCGGTGAGGGTTTGGTAGTGACGAATGGTCGAAGCGTCTTGCAGCATGGTTGGACGATTGAACGCAACAGCGAGTTGGCGATGGTTTAGTCGAACGAGCGACCGACCCTAATACTTTTAGGGTAACAGAAAGCGATTGGAGGCGCATCGGTCGCTTTTCCGCCCAACTAGACGTAGCAGGCGTTACAGAACCCTGACAAAGCCTTTGTTACTTTGATAAACACTGAAAGACTTTTTTGTCTAGACCGACTGAGAAAACGGGCGAGGGATGCTGTGAGTTCTTTGTGTATTCAAATTGTTGAGGGAAACCCTCAGCTTCGATCTCTGTTAGGCTGGCATCTCCAACAAGCCGGCTATAGCGTTTGTCAATCTGCAGACATCAGCCACGGACGAGACGTGTTTTATCAACGACAACCGACGTTGGCGATCGTCGATTCCGATCTTCCCGATGGAGACGGACTCGAATTCTGTCACTGGCTTTACCAACAACAACAGTCGTTGGTGTTGATGCTTTCTGCGAGAAATACAGAAGCTGACGTGGTGGCGGGGTTGAAAGCGGGGGCTGACGATTACGTTTGCAAACCGTTCGGAATGCAAGAGTTTTTAGCTCGGGTCGAAGCGGTCCTGCGCCGCAGTCGAACCATGACGCCTCCGGCCTGTTTGGAGTACGGTGATTTGAAAATCGATCTCGTTCAACGTCGCGTTCGATATAAAGAAGAGTCGATCGAACTGACGCCTCAAGAGTTTAGCCTGCTCTACGTTCTCGCGCAAGCGGGAGGCACTCCCCTGAGCCGGACGGAACTGCTCAAACGGGCTTGGCCCGAAGCGATCGACAATCCTCGGACGATCGACACGCACGTCCTGTCGTTGCGTAAGAAAATCGAACTCGATCCCCGTCAGCCGAATTTGATTCAGACGGTTCGCAACGTTGGCTATCGGTTTAACTTGACGAGTCCGAATCTCGATCGCAGTAATTCGCCGAACGGTTCGATGTCGCTGACGAACGCTTACCCCCCTTTGACGACTCAGGTGTCGGGTCGTCCTAACAAAGCCACGACGAGCGTACCGGGGGCTTGAAAGAGGATATTAACGATCGCCGATCGGGTTAGGACAGTTCGCTCTGGCTGTGTTTGAGTTTTGAGCCGTCAAAATGTCCTGGCTGCTTTGGCGGCTGCGATAACCGACCGATCTCGTTCGACCCACGACGCGATCGCCCGATTTTCGAGTTGAAGATCGGGCGATTTCTATTTTTTATTATAAGTTTTACTTATTTTAGTATTCGTAACTATCGAGCGCTGCCTGCGTGTTTTTACTGATATTTGTTTGTCTGTCTTTTTTTAAATTCAGTAATATTTTGCATAAAACACAAAGCCAAACTACATAAAAACTCGGTTGTCTTAAAAGTCAAATCAAAGTGTTAGATGATTGAAAGGTATAAAATCTAAATTTGTTTTCGGTTGATTTTCGAGACCTACATTGCTGTTAGAGGTCTTAAAACACCGTCTAAGGGCATAGATCCTCGATTGGGGTATTGGATATCGACATAAATAAAATTTAACCCAATCCTTCTATAAAAATTGTAAAATTTTTTTCGATAGAAGTTGATTTCGTGTAGGATAAAGCTGTAAAGAACCTTCCAAACCGTCAAGATGTCTCAGACCGGGTGTATTCGATCGCGACCCTGCAAGCTTTTGTTGGATTCGATCGTTTACTCCATGAGGAAGCGATCGGGTTTCTAGCGTTAAGTCTGTACGATACCGTTCGCAAGCGATCGCCCTCGATCGTCTTGAAAACGCGATCGCCTACTCGAAATCATCTCCAACCGCAAAATACTTAACGTTACTGACAAACTCAAGCACATCGGAAACCGATCGCTCCGACCCAGACCCCCCAACTTACCAAGTCTTTGCAAAGTCTTTACAGAAACACTACGTAACTCGTATAAAAATCCGATATTTTTAGGAGAGAGATCCGTAGCATCTGTTTGACAGTTACCCAGGTTCACACTGTTAAAGAGCTTAAAACACGACCACCAGGATTCTTGTAATCCATACTTCATTGAGGATCGGACTCATGAAACGCCTAACCCTTGCCCTGACATCAACGACTATCGGTTTACTCCTCGGTATCTCTTGGAATTATAAAGCTGAAGCTGTAACCTTCGTTCCCCCGTCAGACGAAGCCCCCAGACAAACCACCGGCGGCGCGTCTCGCGGTCGAATCACATTTCAACCCCCGAGCGATGCTGCCCCCCAACAAACCACTGGCGGCGCGTCTCGCGGTGACGTCAACTTCCGACCCCCGAGCGATGCTGCCCCCCAACAAACCACTGGCGGCGCGTCTCGCGGTGACGTCAACTTCCGACCCCCGAGCGATGCGGCTCCCCAACAA
>NZ_JAQNCQ010000264.1:0-12698 GCF_028368005.1 Geitlerinema sp. CS-897
ACAAAAAAGATGCCTTGTGGAGTCCGAGCTATTTTGCGTCATCCGTTGGTGGCGCACCTGTCGAGATTCTCAAGCAATACATTGAGAATCAGAGAAAGCAGTCCTAGAAGGACGGGGTTTTAAACCCAAGTTTTTCGATAAACCACAGACTAATCTTTTCATTGTATGAGACCACCCATCACCCCATCACTCCATCACCGCTTGGGGGGTAATTCTTCTAAAATCCGAAAGCGCACGTGGTTGATTGCCAAATCGCCCAAGGACACTTCTTCTTTGGCAATGCGTTTGCCGTCGCGAACTAAACTCTCGAACTTCACGCCTTTGACGAGTTCGATGTGATACCAAGCTAACCCCATGAAAAACCGCAGGGGATGAGGACCGCGATCGTGCATATCGTCTGGGTTCGATTCCATGGGAATCCAACCGTAGCCGGGAATGTGAAACTCCAGCCAAACGTGGTTGAAGTCCGGTTGTAGCGCAACTTCTCGAGATTCGGCACGATCGGGGCATTTGTAACGTCCCACGGTTCGGCAAGCGATACCGTTGAGTCGCAGCAGTGCCAGTAAAATCCCCACGTACTCGCCGCAAGACCCCATTCCTCGTTTGAGGACGACATCGGGGGTGTCGATGTGGGGTTTGATGCCGTATTCGAGGCGATCGTAGACGTAATCGCGGATGTTGAGAACTTGGCGTAACAGGTTGGTTTCAGTGCCGATCGCGTTGCGGGCTGCCCGTTGTACGGTTTCGGTATCCATCGCCAAGTTATCGTTATCCACCAGATACCGCTGTTGGTATTCCGGTGGCATTTCTGGTAAATCGTCTACGTCGCGGGGTTTGAAGTGATATTTAATGCCCCGCACTTCTAAGATGGCTCTCCATCCAAAAATTCGGGCTTCGTGGGGTTTGAGGCGATCGAACTGAAAGACGGCAATCGGCTGTTCGTCGATAACGCGGGTTTCAAAAGGCAGTCCCACGGGTTCTATATGTCGGACGCTTTGACGGGGCGTCTCGACGGGAAGGGCAATGTGCCATTCTAAGGCTTCTAACTCTACCGGATCGAGGGGGGAAAGTTCCTCGACATAGGACATTTCGATGAGGTAGCCGTTCGAGAGGGTGTAGTGTTTGTCCGGGTTGTGGTAGACGTGTAGGGGATGGACGAAGGTGCGATCGCGAAACGTGAGTTGATAGGGGTTGGCGGAGTTGGGATCGTCGCGAATGTAGGGTTCTTCCATCGCATAAGCGACGTAGAGGACGCTCTCCTCGAGTTCGGGATGGTTGTAAAACGTCAACGCAGTCGGCGACGGAAACGGCGTTAGCAAGCTAAATAGAATCGATCCCGTGCCGCGATCCATACAGTAAACGGTTTGTTCGATGGTGTCGGAGACCCAGAGTTCTTCGCCGCGCACGCAGAGGTTTTCGACCCCAACGCCGGGAGCGTAAAACCGCGTGATTTCCCGTTTCGTCTCGCGACTGAAAACGTAAATGTAGGCTTCTTTTTGACAGGTGACGTAAACGGCCGGCCCGTATGCAGCGATACCTTGAACGGCGTAGGGTAGGGTAACGAATCGCTGGGGCGTGAAGTCGTCGAGGGTACAGTAATAAACGGTGTCGCCTCGGCTGAACCAAAGCGTTTCTTCCCACAGGCAAAGTCCGGCTGCTCCCACGAAATCCACGGCGTTGTGAGGGTTGAGAACGCGGGTGTCGTCGGTTTTGGGATCGAGGCTGACGAGATAGCCGCGCACGGAATCGACCGCGACGAGGGTGTTGTCGGTAGCCGTCAAGCCGTGGAGGGCGTAAACGCCGTAAGGTCGAAGGGTCTTTAGCCAGGGATTGGTCATCATGGGCGAGATCGTGTCGGAAGGTCGGGCTGCGGTGAAACTACAGTAGCATTCTTGAGGTATGCAGACAGTCGATCTCGCTCTTGACAATTTTTAATTTTTATGGTAGAAAATCGCTCTTTTAAAGCCATCAAGATTCGAGTTCGGCCAGTTCCAACCAGCGCATTGTCGCGTCGTCGATGGTTTGGGTGAGTTCGGCGAGTTGTAACGACAATTTTTCCAGTTCTTGATGTTCGCTGGGGGGATTTTCGTAAAGCATCGCTTCGAGTTCTGTTTTTTGCGCTTCGAGTTGGGGAATTTCGCCGTCGAGTCGTTCTAATTCTCGTTTTTCTTTGTAAGACAATCGACGGGGTTTGTCTTTCTTTGGGGGATTTTTCGGTTTGGGAGTCGTTTTGACTTGCGCGGCGACTTGTTCGGCTTCGGCTTGTTTGGCGAGTTCGTCTTCCCGTTGTTTGTATTCGAGGTAGACAGAATAGTTTCCAGGGTATTGTTTGACGATCGCGCTGCGGTCGAGTGCGAAAATTTTATCGACGGTGCGATCGAGAAAATAACGATCGTGAGAGACGACAATGACACAACCGTTAAACTCGTCTAAATAGTCTTCTAACACCGCTAAGGTTTGCACGTCTAAATCGTTGGTCGGTTCGTCGAGGATTAAGACGTTGGGCGCTCCCATTAACACTCGTAACAGAAACAGCCGACGCTTTTCTCCTCCCGAGAGTTTGTGCAGGGGAGCGTATTGCTGGCTGGGTGGAAAGAGAAACCGTTCCAACATTTGCGAGGCGGAAATTTCACTGCCATCGGCAGTTTTGACAAAAGATGCGACCTCTTTAATGTAGTCGATGACTCGCTGATTTTGGTTGGCAGATTCGATTAAACTGTCTGAATGTTGGTCGAAGTAGCCGAAGTGAATGGTTTCACCGATTTCGACCGTTCCCGTGTCGGGTTCGACTCGTCCGGTAATAATGTTGAGTAAGGTGGATTTTCCCGCACCGTTTCCGCCAATAATACCCACACGATCGCTGCGATCGAAGCTATAGCTAAAGCCTTCAAACAGCGTTCGATTTTTATAAGATTTTCCGATGTTATCCAGCTCGATGACTTTTTTGCCAATGCGACGGCTGGCCGTGGAAATATCGACTTTTCCGAGAGATTGCTTGAATTCAGTATTTTGTATCCCTTCAAACCGCTGAATTCTCGCTTTTTGCTTCGTGCTTCTGGCCTTCGGCCCTCGTCGAATCCATTCGAGTTCTCGCCGTAAGAGATTGTAGTGTTTTTGCTCTCGACCGGCTTCAATTTCTTCAGCTTGGGCTTTCTTTTCGAGATAATAGGAATAGTTGCCCGAATACTCGTACAAATCTCCGCGATCGACTTCTAAAATTCGCGTCGTGACTTTATCGAGAAAATAGCGATCGTGGGTGACTAACACCACCGCCCCCTTGTACTGCTGTAAATAGTTTTGCAACCACTCGACAGCCTCGGCGTCTAAGTGGTTCGTCGGTTCGTCCATCAACAACAAATCGGGTTCGGCTAACAGCGCCGCTGCCAATGCAATTCGCTTGCGGTATCCTCCCGATAACGTTCCGATTTTCGTATCGAAATCTTCGATCCCTAATTTCGAGAGAATAATTTTCGCTTCGGTTTCCAAATCCCACGTTCCGACGGCGTCCATTTGTTCGGTGACACGCGTGAGTTGAGACAACGTGCGATCGAGTTCCGCTCCGCTTACCTGCGCCACTCGATGGGACAGTTCCTCATACTGACGGACCAAAGACATTTTTTCACCGCAATCGGCAAAAACCTGTTCTAAAACCGTACGATTTTCGTCGAGTTCTGGCTGTTGGGGAAGATAAATAATACGATGGTTGCGGTTGACCAGTCTTTCTCCCGCGTCAAAGGGTTCTTTTCCCGCAATTATTTTCAATAACGTGGATTTTCCCGAGCCGTTCGTACCGATCGAACCGACTTTTTCCCCCGCATCGATACTGAACGTCGCGTTCCGTAAAATTTCTTTAATTCCAAAGTCTTTTTCGATCGATTGTAGTGTTACAATACTCATGAATTTGCTCGGCTAAAATCGGTGCGTGCCGTCGAATTGTGAGGCGTTTTCGTTTCACTCTACCCCAGGTAATTATAATCGAAATGGGAACCGATCCTCGAGGCGATCGCCCCCTCGCAGACTGCTCGCCCCCCGCGAACCGTCGCATCCTCGGCATCTCTTTTCGCCCAGTACCAACCCCCAACCGCTACAAGCACCAGGAGATCGATCGACCGTGTCCTTGAGGCAATGCCGTCTAACGGTTCGCAGCGACCTGAGCGTCCTGATTCGCGTGCAGGAATGGTTCGAGGATTTTTGCCTCCAGAACAAACCCCTTTCAACTTGGACTGACGCGCGACTGTACTGCCTCAAACTGGCGATCGCCGAAGGATTCAGTAACGCCGTGCGCCACGCCCACCACGATCGCCCGCCGGAAACGCCCATCGACCTCGAACTGAGTCTCTACACCGATCGCCTCGAAATTCGCATCTGGGACTACGGCGATCCCTTCGATCCCGACGACGTCGAAGAACCCGAACCGGGAACCTTACGTCAAGGGGGTTACGGTTGGTTCCTCCTGCGACGACTCTCCGATCGCGTCGTCTACGAACGCTGTAGCGATCGCCGCAATTGTCTGATTTTGCAAAAACATCTGGAAAGGAGATCTCAGAACGACTCGAACACGACGTGACGAGACTCCGGACGCCCCCGACGATCGCGCACGGCAACGGATCGATTCTCGAGAATCGATTCCCTATACTAGAGGCAACACGCTCGCTGGACCGAACAGATGAAAAAGGCATTGATTTGCGGAATTTCCGGTCAAGACGGTTCGTATTTAGCAAAATTTTTACTCGATCGCGGCTACGAAGTCTGCGGCACCTCCCGCGACGCCCAAATGTCGTCGTTCCGCAACCTCGTCCGGTTGGGTATCCGCGATCGCGTCAAACTCGAATCCATGACGCTGACCGACTTTCGCAGCGTCTTACAAGTTCTCGACAAAGCTCAACCTTACGAAGTCTACAACCTCGGCGGCCAAAGTTCGGTAGGCTTGTCCTTCAACCAACCCGTCGAAACCCTCGACAGCATCGCTACCGGAACCCTCAACCTCCTCGAAGCCATTCGCTTCATCGGCGCCCCCATCAAACTCTACAACGCTGGCTCGAGCGAATGTTTCGGCGACACGGGAGGCGAACCCGCCGACGAAAACACCCCCTTTCGCCCCCGAAGTCCCTACGGCGTCGCCAAAGCGGCCGCCTTCTGGGAAGTGGCCAACTACCGCGAAGCCTACGGTCTCTTCGCCTGTTCCGGTATCCTCTACAACCACGAATCTCCCCTGCGTCCCGAACGCTTCGTCACCCAAAAAACCGTCGCCGCCGCCTGTCGCATCGCCCAAGGTAGCCCCGAACGACTCTATCTCGGCAATACCTCGATCCAACGAGATTGGGGTTGGGCCCCAGAATACATTCAAGGAATGTATCGCATCCTGCAACAAGACGCGGCCGAAGATTACATCATCGCCACGGGAAAAACTTACAAACTTCAAGATTTCGTCGCAACCGTATTCGAGTATTTAGGACTGAACTGGCAAGACCACGTCACGACAGATGAAAGTTTGTATCGTCCCACCGATATTTCCATCGGCCGTGGCAATCCCAACAAAGCCAAGGAGAAAATGGGGTGGGAAGCTCGATACGATATGCACGATGTCGCTCGCATGATGGTCGATGCACGTCTGAATTCCGAACCGACCTCCGCTTGACGATCGCTCTGGCCCTGTTACGCATTGCTGCACGGAACCCCGCCCCATGAAGGACAAGCCTAAAACCCCCGTCGCGCCCCCTCACGTTTTCGTGTTTCTGGAAATTTTTGCCTGTGAGGGCGGTATTCAATCCTACGTGAAAGACGTTCTCGACGCGTACCAACAGGCCGTCAGCGTCTCGAATTCCTCGCAGTTTCCTCAAGCCGATGTCTATTTATTGCGCGATCCCGTCGATTGCGACAACCCCTTCGACCCCCGCAAGCATCGGGACGCTCCCAACGTATTTCGCTTTCACTACTGTCAGTCAAATTGGGCGTGGTTGGGACGGTTGCGGTTGGCGTGGGCGTTGCTGGTACGGTGCGTTCGCGATCGACCCGATTGGCTCGTTTGCGGACACATCAAACTCGCACCGCTAACGGAGTTCCTGGGTCGGTGGCTGGATATTCCCTATACGGTCATGACTTATGGAAAAGAAGTCTGGCAACCTTTACCCCCTCGCGATCGGCGATCGCTCCGCCGCGCCAAGAGTATTTGGACGATCGGTCGCTACAGTCGCGATCGCGCCTGCGAGTCCAACCACCTCGATCCCGATAAGTTTGAAATGCTTCCCTGTGCGGTGGACGGGGAGGTGTTTTCCCCCGCCCCGAAACCCCAACATCTCCTCGATCGCTACAATTTACACGGATCTCGGGTGTTGATGACGGTGGCGAGGCTGTGGTCGGGAGATATTTATAAAGGCGTAGACGTGACGATTCGCGCCCTCCCGAAAATTCTCGAAGTGTGTCCCGATGTCAAATATCTCGTCATCGGACGCGGCGACGACAAACCCCGGTTGGAAAATCTGACCCGAGAGTTGGGAGTCAGCGATCGCGTCGTGTTTGCTGGGTTCGTTCCCACCGAAGAACTGCCCGACCACTACCGCGCGGCCGATGCCTATATCATGCCGTCTCAAGAAGGCTTCGGCATCGTCTATCTCGAAGCGATGGCCACGGGAATTCCGGTGTTGTCCGGCGATAGCGACGGTTCGGCCGATCCCCTGCAAGACGGACGCCTCGGTTGGCAAGTTCCCCATCGCGATCCCGAAGCGGTCGCACAAGCTTGTATTGAAATTCTCAAAGGGGGCGATCGCCGCTGCAACGGAGAATGGCTGCGCCAAGAAACCCTGGCCACCTTCAGCAGTCAGGTGTTAGCGAAGCGATTGCGGGAAATTTTGCCGCGATCTTGAGATGATGTGACAACTCAGACACGGTTAACTGAAAACTGTCTTCACTGTTCACTGCTCACTGTAAAATACGCCTCCTACGGCTGAAACCTGTTTTTACTGGTGACGGGTGATTGGTAACTGGTCATCGCCATTGCATTTCCCGCCAGCCAACTCGTCGTCCAGGCGTTTTGGAAATTAAAGCCTCCCGTTACGCCGTCGATATCGAGAAGTTCTCCGGCGAAATACAAGTTCGGACAACGGCGACTTTCGAGAGTTTTGAAATGGACTTCTTTCAAGTTGACGCCGCCGCAGGTGACGAACTCGTCTTTAAATATACCTTTCCCCGTTACGGCATACTCGTCTTGCAGTAGGTGACGCACCAAACGCGCCATCTCTTTTTTCGAGAGTTCCGCCCAGCGTTTTTTTCCGTCGATATCGGCTCTCGTCAGATGATACAACCACAATCGCCGAGGTAACGCGACCGGCGAAAAGGTTGCGATCGCCTTTCGGGTTTCCCGAGTTTTGACAGTGAGAAGCTGTTGTCGCAGGGTTTCGGGGTTTTCCTGGGGTAGCCAGTTGACGAGAAGGGGACTGCGATAGTTGCGATCGCACAGAAATCGCGCCCCCCACGCCGAGAGTTTCAAAATCGCCGGGCCGCTGAACCCCCAATGCGTCACCAACACCGGCCCCGATTGAGTGAGTTTCGCTTCGGGAAGTCGAACCGTCGCCTCGGGAACGGAGACGCCAGCCAGTTCGTGCAATTTCGGCTCGTCAATATTAAAGGTAAACAAAGACGGAACGGGAGGGGCGATCGAATGTCCCAAATCCCGAGCGAATTGATATCCTTTCGGATGGCTCCCCGTCGCCAGTAACAAGCGATCGCCGTAGCAAGTTTCGCCGTTTTTCAACCTCACCCGAAATCCCGTTCCCTCCCGACTCACAGACGACACGGGAGACTGCAACCGCAACCGAACCCCCGTTTCGCGGGCTTCTTTGAGCAAACATTGCACGATGGTTTCCGAATCGTCAGTGGTGGGAAACATCCGTCCGTCGGCTTCCGTTTTCAATTTGACGCCCCGTTTGGCGAACCACTCGACAGTATCTCGAGGTTGAAACCGGGTAAACGCCCCTCGTAGGGCTTTGCCGCCGCGAGGATAGTGTTTCGCCAATAACGCCGCATCGAAACAGGCGTGAGTGACGTTACAACGTCCGCCGCCAGAAATGCGAACCTTATGCAACGGTTTGCGGCTGGCTTCGAGGAGGGTAACGCGATGTTGGGGATTCGCTGTCGCACAGGCGATCGCACCGAAAAATCCCGCCGCACCGCCACCGACAACCAGAATAGAAAGAGGTTCGTTCAAGAGAAATCAAAAAATACCGCAAATATATAAAGTATGCCCTTTAACAAACCCGGTATCTAGAACAAGCTCAGTTCGAGTCGTAGGGTGCGTGACTTGAAACATAGGGTGTGTAGATCCTTAGACCGATAAATCGTCACGCACCTTTTACAGTGAACAGTCAACAGTGAGCAGTGAACAGTGAGGACAGTTGATAGTTGACAGTCACCAGTCACCAGTGAGGACAGTTGATAGTTGACAGTCACCAGTCGCCAGTGAGGACAGTTGATAGTTGACAGTCGATAGGTTTTTCCCGGCTCTCCCCGGCTCCCCCTCTCCCGTGCTAACCTTATAAGGTTGTCAAATTTCAATCTCGCACATCCAGCGTTTCGGGTGTTTCCCAACGCACTTCGGGAGAAAGTCCCGAGCGGAAATCAAACACTGGATGGAGGATGAACCCGAAAAAGGAGAAAAGAATACATGGCAGTCGTGACTTTGGCTCAATTGCTGGAGTCCGGAGTTCACTTCGGACACCAGACGCGACGTTGGAATCCCCGGATGTCGCAGTACATCTTCACCGATCGCAACGGCGTCCACATCATCGACTTGGTGCAAACCGCCCAGTTGCTCGAAGATGCTTACGACTATCTGCGAACTGCGGCCGAAGCGGGTAAAAAAGTCCTGTTCGTCGGCACCAAGCGTCAAGCCGCCGCACTCATCGCTCAAGAAGCCTCTCGCTGCGGGGCGTACTACGTCAACCAACGCTGGTTGGGGGGAATGCTCACCAACTGGACGACGATTAAAACCCGCGTCGAGCGACTCAAAGAACTCGAAAACCTCGAAGAATCGGGCAATCTCGACCTTCGCCCTAAAAAAGAAGGGGCAATGCTGCGTCGGGAACTGTTCAAACTGCGGAAGTACCTCGGTGGAATTAAGGGAATGCGTAAAGTTCCCGACATCGTGGTTCTCGTAGACCAACGCCGCGAGTACACGGCAGTTCAAGAATGCCACAAGCTCGATATTCCCATCGTGTCGCTGTTGGATACGAACTGCGACCCGGACGCTGTGGACGTTCCCATTCCCGCTAACGACGATGCGATCCGATCGATTAAGCTAATATTGGGCAAACTTGCCGATGCGATTTACGAAGGTCGTCACGGCCAGCTCGATACTTTGTCTGAGGACGACTACGACGATTACGGCGTCGAGGACTTTGAGGACGAAGAGGAAGAAGAAGCTCAAGTTGATGTGTCGGATGAGGGTTCTGAGGATGCAGATGTGTCTGATGAGAGTTCGGAGGATGCAGATGTGTCTGATGAAAGTTCGGAGGATGCAGATGTGTCTGATGAAAGTTCCGACGACACTGACTCTGATGACAGCACATCTGAGGAAGAATAGCGAGCGATCGCAGTTCTGCGTACACTAGAGGAACGGAAGCAACAATGGCGCAAATCTCAGCAAAAGATGTAAAGGAACTGCGCGAAAAAACTGGCGCAGGCATGATGGATTGCAAGAAAGCACTCCAAGAAAGCAATGGCGACATGACCAAAGCGATGGAGTGGTTGAGACAGAAAGGCATTGCTTCGGCGAACAAGAAAGAAGGTCGCGTTGCTGCTGAAGGTCTGGTGGGCAGCTACATTCACACTGGCGGCCGCGTCGGGGTTCTGGTGGAAGTCAACTGCGAAACGGACTTCGTGGCTCGTCGCGAGGAGTTCCAAGATTTGGTTCGCAACGTGGCGATGCAGGTTGCTGCTTGCCCGAACGTGGAATACGTAAAGGTTGAGGATATTCCGGCGGATTTCGTCGCGAAAGAGAAGGAAGTGGAAATGGGTCGTGAAGACCTGGCCAGCAAACCGGAAAACATTCGCGAGAAGATCGTGGACGGCCGGATTGCTAAACGCTTGAAAGAGCTGGCTCTGTTGGAACAGCCCTACATCCGCGACCAAAACATCACGGTTGACGAGTTGGTGAAACAAACGGTGGCACAGTTGGGTGAAAACATCCAGGTGCGTCGTTTTGTCCGCTTCGTTCTCGGTGAAGGCATTGAGAAAGAAGAGTGTGACTTTGCTGAAGAAGTCGCTAAGGCTGGCGGTAAAGCGTAAGTCGTTTTACGAGCTATGAATTCTTCTGAAACTTAGGTTTTAATTAGGTTTTAAAATTTAGGTTTTTGAGGAAAAATATGGGAGTAAACTTAGGTTTGCTCCCGTGTTTTTTTATAGACTTATTTCTCATTTTTTATACTCCATCCTTTTCCGATTGGCTAGGTTTCAAGAAGTTTTCACCACATCCCCCCTTAGTCCCCCTTTGAAAGGGAGGTTGGGGAGATAGAGGGGCTTGTCTGACTGGGTAAAACCAGTGTTTGAGATTTGGATTCCGTATTAGACTATAGCAGTCCCAAATCAGTTGTCATAGATTAAGACACCAGAAAAAGACCTAAAACCTTTATTTCTGTTCCCTGTTTGTCTACAGTTTATTACACAGTCTATTTAGGATTGCTATGCTATTTTGAATTTCTAAATAACGAGGATATATAGCAGTTCCAAATGGGTCGTCAAAAATTAAAACACCCGAAAAAATATGATTCCCCGTTCCCCGTTCCCCGTTCCCGATTCCCTTTTTGTCTCAATTTTGTTACACAACTGATTTAGGGTTGCTGGGAGAGGATGTCAAATACCATCGTCTGTGTTGATGTGGGTATACAAATCCAGACGTGCGATCGCCTCCCGACAATCCGCGATCGCTAAAATTGAAAGGTCGATCGTCTCGATCGCCCTTCGAGACGACGTTATGCCAAACGAGCGATCGCTCGAAATTCCCCACTGATACGGTTTGTCACTCGCTCTGACCCGTTCTCACGTCGTTCGAATATTTTTACTTGACTTCGAGTGCGCTCTAACTTGTACCTTGCAGATATGGAACCGGAACTCACGATTCAGCAGGTTGCAGAAGCCACCGGACTCAGCGTCCACACGCTGCGGTATTACGAACGGTGCGATCTCATCGCCCCCATTCGCCGCCTCGCCAACGGACATCGTCGATATTCGACCCGAGACATCCGTTGGATCGAGTTTTTGAACCGTTTGCGACTGACGGGAATGCCAATCCGTCAAATGCAGCAGTACGCAGCGTTGATGCGACAGTCCCCCGACGAAACAGCTCAGGAACGACGGCAACTCCTCGAGGCACATCGGGAGGTGATGGTGGCGCAAATTCAACAACTGCAAGAAAATCTCGCTGTTATCGACTGGAAAATCCAACATTACGGGGAACTAGAGGCGAAAGCTAAAGCCAGCGGTTTGTTTCCCCCAGAGGAAACTCAAACCAACGAGCAAACTTTGCCGAGTCGTCGATCTTCCAACCGCCTCTAACCCCCCGACAGTACGACAGCTATTTCACAGAAGTCGAAAAGAGGTATCAAATCGTGAAAACGCGAAAATTAGGTCGAGATCTCACCGTTTCGGCTATCGGACTCGGCTGCATGGGAATGTCCGAGTTTTACAGCGGACGGGACGAAAGCGAAGCGATCGCCACTTTACATCGCGCCTTGGATTTGGGGGTGAACTTTCTCGACACCGCCGATATGTACGGCCCCTTTACCAACGAAAAACTCGTCGGACGAGCGATCGCCGATCGCCGCGATCGCGTGGTACTGGCGACGAAATTCGGTATCGTTCGCGGTACAGACGGCTCCTTTGTCGGCGTCAACGGAAAACCCGAATACGTGCGCCAATGTTGCGACGCCTCGTTGCAGCGGTTGGGTGTCGAAACCATCGATCTGTACTACCAACACCGCATCGATCCCAGCGTTCCCATCGAAGACACCATCGGAGCGATGGCGGAACTGGTTCGAGAAGGAAAAGTGCGCCATCTCGGCATTTCCGAAGCTGCTCCTGCCACGATTCGCCGCGCTCACGCCGTTCACCCGATTGCGGCACTGCAAACGGAATATTCCCTTTGGAGTCGGGAACCCGAGGAGGAAATTTTACCGACGGTACGGGAATTAGGCATCGGTTTTGTAGCGTACAGTCCCCTCGGACGCGGCTTTTTAACCGGAGCCTTTCAAAGTCCCGACGATTTCGCTCCAGACGATTACCGACGGTTATCGCCTCGCTTCCAAGGGGAAAACTTTACCAAAAACCTGGAATTAGTCGAACGAGTCAAGCAAATTGCTGGCGATAAAGGGGTCGCTCCCGCTCAACTGGCGATCGCCTGGCTGTTGTCGCGAGGAGACGATATCGTACCGATTCCGGGAACGAAGCGATCGAAGTATCTCGAGGAAAACGCCGCTGCTGTCGATGTCGAACTCACGTCAGAGGAGTTGGCACAAATTGAAGCGGTAATGCCGCAAGGTGTCGCCATCGGCGATCGCTATCCCGATATGACATTGGTAAACCGTTAACCGACCTCGATCGGGACTCTAGAGTGAAGTCCCCGCTCGAATTCTAACAGTTGCCGGAATTGCCGAAATCTGGCGTGTGAGGAGCCGTGGGGGGGGGGGGGGGGGGGGGGGGGGGGGGGG